>NZ_JBZFUL010000029.1:0-3103 GCF_058314515.1 Streptococcus sp. ELY_137 | reverse complement strand
TCAACAATTTGTTGTTTAAAGTCATCTGTGAAATGACGGCGAATTTTTCTAGACATATCTGTTCTCCTATTTTCTTTAGTGTAGAACACTTTATCATTTCTGTCTAGTTTAGTGTAACCTATTCAAATTTTTACGATATTCATCAATCGTACTATCACTAACATCTGAGGACATCTTATCTTCTGTATCTCCAGAGATTTGGTGCTGCAAACGAATATTATAGTTCAGCTGTTTGGCTGCTTTTCTACTTAAACCTAATTGATCCATTATTTTAACAATATCTGTTGTGCCAAACTCATCTTTTAGAGCCCCTGCTGTCGCATCCCATTGGGTACCACTATAAACAGTCCCACCAAGTATCCTAAGCAGTAAATAATCAATATCCGCCTGACCCTTATCAGGAAACTTCTTCTCCAACCCTCTTCTGACTTGGATAATCTGGCGGGCAGTGGTGTCATCAAAGCCATACTGAGCTTTGAGGTTCTCAACGTATTGTTGCTCCTCCGCAGTCAGTTTCAACACTTCACCAGCCTTCACCATCATGGTATTGAGCTGTTTCACCCAGTCCTTGTCTTTCGGCACCTTAAAAGTCCCGCTCTTACTGTCCCAGCACTGGCCTGCCGTAGTATCTTATAAGGTCGTTTCATTTTACTTTGATGTTAGCTCCTCTAAATCATCTTTTTTTACAAGATAAAAAGACTTAGACAAGATTTTAGTTTTGACATTATAGTAGTAGTCAATACCGATTTTATAACGATCATCTAAAATCCAATTTGTGGAGAATTGAACTATTCCATTCTTGTACATCGTATCTGGTGGATAATAAAATGCCATACGGACAGCAGTTTGTTGATTTGGTTTCAAATAATGTTTTTGGTAGGTATATTTAACATTAGGAATTAAAGGTAATACAGGTACTTTTGAATTAAGTTTCCCGCGATAATCGGTACTGATACCATCAATTTTATTTAGACGCGGTTCCCATAAGGTAAAAAATTTCGTCGAAGAAAGAGAAACATCATAATACATTTCATCAAAAATATTTTGACTTTTGTCATGAATTTTACGCTGATGAGTATAATATTGCACTGAGAAAATCATAGATAGAATAAACAATATACTGCCAATGCCTAATAAAATTTTAAATTCCTTACGCATATCATTTACCATCCGCTATTAAGTCATCACTCTTCTCTTCAAGACTGTCAATAAAGTCTTTGAATAAGGGATTCTCACCAGCATGGTAGACATACTGTTCATACTGCCCCTTGAGAATCTTCATGCCTTTATCATAGTCGCCGTCCCCAACATTTGTCACAAACTGTTCTGAACGGTAGCTATCGTCTGCTTCAACCTTATCAAAGTAGCTGTTCATAGTTCCGACCAGATCTTTGCCGCCTTTGAGCTGATTATAAAGATTGAGAGCACCAAGGTCGGCATGGGGATCATTCCTCTTCCGCATTTTCCCATGTGTTAACAACCTTCACCTTTCCCCAGTGAGATGGGCTATAGTGACTGTCATAAACAGAACACCAATCTTTCAATACTTTTGCCTTTAAAATGTTATCACTATAGGAATAAATATCTGCTAAGTTTAAGTGATTATCGCTTAATGTTTGAAGAACCGTTGACTTATTTTCTGAATAGCCGTCCTGCCAATAATTTTGGACAACCTGTCTCTGAACTATCTTTTTTTTAGGAGAATAGCCATATAAAATATCAATCGTATTTCCATCTTTCATTTGATAGCCAATATTTATGGTTAAATAGCCATTCTTATATAAAGATTTTGGAGGGACGAAAAAAGCTAACTGGATTGAAGAGGTCGGTTTGGATAGTTTTTTATAGTTCTCTACAAAATTAGCAGCTTCAACAGCTTCAATTCCCTCTGAATTTTTTGCCCTTTTGATGGTTACTACACCTTTTTTGGTTCCCAGACGAGTTTGTCCAAAACTATAAAAATTTACAAAAGGTGAGGTTTCAGTATAATACATCTCATCAAAAATATTGGTACTTTTCTGGTGAGTCTGATGATTTAAGACAGCTAACGTAACAAAAACAGACAAAAATAAGGTGAGTAGAATAGCTAATAGTATCTTATAACGTCGCTTCATATCACTTACCATCCGCTATCAAATCGTCACTCTTTTCTTCAAGACTGTCAATAAAGTCTTTGAATAAGGGATTCTCACCAGCATGGTAGACATACTGTTCATACTGTCCCTTAAGAATCTTCATACCTTTATCATAGTCACCACCCCCAACATTTGTCACAAACTGTTCTGAACGGTAGCTATCGTCTGCTTCAACCTTATCAAAGTAGCTGTTCATAGTTCCGACCAGATCTTTGCCGCCTTTGAGCTGATTATAAAGGTTGAGAGCATCAAGGTCGGCATGGTAATCTCCATTGTTCATCGAAATATTGCCCGGCAGGGTGAGGTCCCCATAGTAGCCAGCATTGGCATCCTCATTGAAAACCGTTTCTGCCAAACCGTTGTCTTTATAGTAAGCTGCGAGAGTTGCGCTGGTATGGGCAAAGTCCGTTTTTCCACCATATTGCTTCAAAATACTTTTTAACCTAGGTTCTTTAGCATTAGGAAATATATTTTTTAATTCTTTCATCTGCTCTGCTTCAGTTGTACCACTTAATCCTGTCACTGTTGATTGGTTATAAATCGCAGTTCTAAGAGTATTAATCTTTTTAGAGCTAATGCCTAAATCTTTTAGCTTCTTCTCAACTTCATCAGTTTTCATAAGACCGCCGGTATGCCCCCACATGGCAGCCCCTTTGGTATCCTGAGTATAAACGAAGGAGGCCATATAGACGAAGAACTGCTGGTTAGCCTTATCTTTATCACCGTCATATTCTTTGACCAAGCCAACATAAACATCCAGCATAATATCAGCTTCTTCAGCACTAAAACCATACTGGGTCTGTAACATGTTTCTAAAGGCAACGCGTTCTTCCTTAGACACGCTCAACACTTCACCAGCCTTCACCATCATGGTATTGAGCTGTTTCACCCAGTCCTTGTCTTTCGGCACCTTAAAAGTCCCGCTCTTACTGTCCCAGCACTGGCCTGCCTCGGATAAGCCCGTCTCA
>NZ_JBZFUL010000028.1:0-4036 GCF_058314515.1 Streptococcus sp. ELY_137 | reverse complement strand
AAGAAGGAAGCATAATGGCTAGAAGTTATTAGGAGCTAGTCTTGGCTCATATACGATAAGACTGTATAAAAAGCCCTCGCTGGGATTAAACTCAGCGAGGGCTTTTTGGGTGTGTGTCTACTGCAATAGGTGACAAATTTTATTTCATTTACCGTTTTCTAAAATTTGATGATTCCTGAAGTTGAATTCCTTTTAGTCTAAGTTGACCTTTTTAGCTTATCAACAGAAAGCGTTTGATAAAAGGAAAGAGCAAACCCAGAGCAATGATACAGGCTAGGGTCTCACCCAGCCAAGAAGAACCATTGACAATGGCAGAATAGATGAGAGCTGACTGTCCCTTAGGAGCGTAGCTTCCCCAGAAAATAATTCCAGCGATAAAATGGACAATATAGCGAGACAGGCCGCCGACTAAGATGCCAAGGATCATGGTGGTCCAGCTCCTTAAGGGCTGATTTCTTCTAAGGGTTTGTTCAAATGAAGGCTGAACGACTCCGGCAAGTCCGATTAAGCTAAAGGCAATGAAGTATTCTAAAAAGCCCTGCCAGAGATTAAGCCAGCCTCCGGCTGCCTGGCCAGTTACAACCTGTAAAATTCCCCAGATAAGGCCTGCCAACACGGCGGGCCTTGTCCCGCGGCGGAAGGCTAAGATAAAAATAGGAACCATTTTAAAAGAGAGAGAGAGGCACGGTCCCAGCGATAAGGGCTGGGTAAAAATATCTAAAACCATAGCCAAGCCTGCAAATAAGGCTATTTCAGCCATAGAAGCAACATTTGTTTTTTGCATAAAAAAATCCTTTCTCGTTACCGCAGTCAAGACTGGGCACTTACATGATTGCCACAATCAAAACCGCAATAAACTCAAGGAAAATTTATTATGATTTTCACATCCCTTACGCAAGCATTACCTTGTTCAGGTTCAAAGAGTTTAGACGAAACTTCCAATCCAAAGTAGCAAGGATAGAAAAAGGTCATTCTCAGCAAAAGCTCCTCTTGTGACGTCTTCATCATAGCAAAATTTTGTGCACTTAACAAGGTCTTATCCCTATGATATCAAAAGCTAATAAGCCGATTAATTAGGCTAAATGCAAATAGTCAAGGAAGATTTGTACTCAGAAGACCAATCACAATTTATCTGTAATAAACAGAAAAATGTCATATATTTTTCAAAACAATGGCAGTGTGAGACAATAATATTTCTTAATCAGGGGAATTATGTTACAATATTCCCGGCAATATTATTTGCTTAGAAAAATATTGGGAGAAAACAATGAAAGCAAAACAAGTTTACGGTTTTCGAAAAAGTAAGGTTGTGAAATCTTTATGCGGTGCTGTGTTGGGAGCCACAGCGCTGGTGTCACTGACAGGCTATAGAGCAGCAGCCGAGGAAGTATCGGAAACAACATCGACAAGCGGTGTTGACACGAAGGTTGTCGGGACAGCAACAGGCAACCCAGCGACTAATCTGCCGGAAGCTCAAGGGCCAGCCAGCGACCAAGCCAGCCAGAGTCAGGCCCAAGCCGGCCAGAACAATGGGGAGAAGCTGGTTGTAGAGGCTCCGTCACCAGAATTGGAGCAGGCGGTTAAGGAAGCCTACCAAGCTGGTGTGACGGTTCAAGAAGAGGCTGATGTGGACGCGGGGACCGTTCAGACCTCAGAACAAGCAGCTGCTAAGCAGGCGGAGATCGATGCGGATTATGCCCAGCAAGTAGAAGAAATTAAGACAACCGTCGACTCTTATAAGGAAGAAGTTGCTAAGCACAAGGCGGAAGTTGAACGAATAGATGCAGAAAACAAGGCCGCTGTAGAGCAATATGATAAAGACTTGGCTGCTCATCAGGCAGAAGTTGAGCGGATTAATGCTGCTAATGCTGCTGCCAAGGCGGACTATGAAGCTAAATTAGCCCAGTACCAAAAAGAGCTGGAAGCCATTCAAAATACAAATAAAAATAATGAAACAGCTTATCAGGCTGCTCTTGCTGCCTATCAAGCAGAGTTAGAGCGTGTTCGCAAGGCCAATGCCGATGCTAAAGCAACTTACGACAAGGCTGTGGCTGAAAATACGGCAAAAAATACTGAGATTGCAAAAGAAAACGAAGCTATCAGACAGCGCAACGCCGATGCCAAAGCTCAATATGAAGCGGCCTTGAAGCAATATGAAGCTGATTTGGCAGCAGCTCAGCAAGGCAATAAGGATAATGAAGCGGATTATCAAGCTAAGAAAGCAGCTTATGAACAAGAGCTCGCTCGTGTGCAAAAGGCCAATGCTGATGCTAAGGCAGCCTATGATCAGGCTGTCAAGGACAACAATGCTAAGAATGCTGAGATTGCAGCAGAAAATGCCGCCATCAAGCAGCGCAATGCGGATGCCAAAGCTAAATATGAAGCGGCCCTGAAGCAATATGAAGCCGATTTAGCAGATATCCAACAAAAGAATAAGGACAATGAGGCCGATTATCAAGCTAAACAAGCCGCCTACGAACAAGAGCTCGCTCGCGTACAAAAGGCCAATGCCGATGCCAAGGCAGCCTATGACCAAGCTGTTAAGGACAATAATGCTAAGAATGCTGAGATTGCAGCGGAAAACGCCGCTATTAAACAGCGCAATGCTGATGCTAAGGCTGACTATGAAGCCAAATTAGCTAAATATGAAAAGGACTTAGCCAAATATCAAAAGGACTTGGCTGAGTATCCTATCAAAAAACGGGAATACGAAGAAGAACAAGAGCGAATTAAAAAAGCTCTGGAAGAACTTGAGAAGCATAAGAACGAAGACGGGAACTTGACAGAACCATCTGCCCAAAACTTGGCTTATGACTTGGAACCAAATGCTCAACTGTCTGTGGTAACAGATGGTCAGTTCATCAAGGCCTCTTCTGTAGATGATGCCTTTAGCAAGAGTACTTCAAAAGAGCAATATGACAAACAAATTCTGCAGGTGGATTATCTCGATATCAGTAACATGCTGCAGGCCGATGATGTAACAGACTCAATTGAGCTCTATGGTAATATCGGGGATAAAGCAGGTTGGACCACAACTATCAGCAATGAAAATGAAGTTAAGTGGGCATCTGTTCTCCTAGAACGCGGTCAAAGTGTTACAGCGACTTACACCAACTTGGAAAACTCTTACTATAATGGTGAGAAAATTTCTAAAGTTGTGGTTAAATATACTCTAGATCCAGATTCAAAATTCCAAAATACAGATAAGGCTTGGTTGGGAATCTTTACCGATCCAACACTAGGTATCTTTGCCTCTGCCTATACAGGGGTGGATGAACAGAATACCTCTATCTTCGTTAAAAATGAATTTACATTTTATGACGAAGACGGCCAACCAATTGACTTTGACAATGCCCTCTTTTCTGTGGCTTCCCTTAACCGTGAAAACAACTCTATTGAAATGGCTAAGGATTACACAGGGGAATTCGTTAAAATCGCTGGCTCATCTATCGGTGAAAAAGATGGTAAAATCTATGCGACAGATACCCTCAACTTTAGACAAGGTCAAGGTGGCGCTCGTTGGACCATGTATAAAAGAAACAACGAACCGGGTTCTGGCTGGGATTCAGCCGATGCACCTAATTCTTGGTATGGTGCCGGGGCTGTCCGCATGTCCGGCCCAAATAACAGTATCACTCTGGGTGCCATTTCTGCAACCTTAGTATTGCCTGAAGATCCTACTTATGCAGTTGCTACTGGTAAAAAACCAAATATCTGGTATTCTCTCAACGCTCGAATTCTTGCGGTTAACGTACCGAAAGTGACCAAGGAAAATCCAGAACCGCCGGTAGAACCTACTAAGCCAGAAGAACCTAAGTATGAAGTCGAAAAGGACTTAGAGCCAGCACCAGTAGAACCCAAGTACGATCCAGAGCCAACGCCTCCAACTCGTACACCGGATCAGCCGGAATCTAATAAACCACAAGAGCCTAACTACGAAGTAGAGAAGCCACAGGAGCCAGCACCAGTAGAACCAAAATATGAGCCGGAGCCAACACCGCCAACTCGGACGCCGGATCAGCCGGAACCTAATAAA
>NZ_JBZFUL010000027.1:0-5415 GCF_058314515.1 Streptococcus sp. ELY_137 | reverse complement strand
TGCTAAGCAACTCCCCTATCTCGCAGGAGGCAACCTCCAACTACTTCAGGCGTACTAGGGCTTAACGACTGTGTTCGGCATGGGTACAGGTGTCTCTCCTAGGCTAGCGTCACTTAACTATGAATGGACTTAGTTTGCCAATTCAAAATTGAATACCTATCTATTGTATCAAGCCTAACCTCTAGCTGTCAATACTAAGTAATTGTACTCGGGCTAAAAGCCCTCCGTTACTTATCTTTGGATAAGTCCTCGAGCGATTAGTATTGGTCCGCTTCACGTCTCACAACGCTTCCACTCCCAACCTATCTACCTGATCTTCTCTCAGGGCTCTTACTAACATAACGTCATGGGAAATCTCATCTTGAGGGAGGCTTCACACTTAGATGCTTTCAGCGTTTATCCCTTCCATACATAGCTACCCAGCGATGCTCTTGGCAGAACAACTGGTACACCAGCGGTATGTCCACTCTGGTCCTCTCGTACTAGGAGCAGATCCTCTCAAATTTCCTTCGCCCGCGACGGATAGGGACCGAACTGTCTCACGACGTTCTGAACCCAGCTCGCGTGCCGCTTTAATGGGCGAACAGCCCAACCCTTGGGACCGACTACAGCCCCAGGATGCGACGAGCCGACATCGAGGTGCCAAACCTCCCCGTCGATGTGAACTCTTGGGGGAGATAAGCCTGTTATCCCCAGGGTAGCTTTTATCCGTTGAGCGATGGCCCTTCCATACGGTACCACCGGATCACTAAGCCCGACTTTCGTCCCTGCTCGACCTGTCCGTCTCGCAGTCAAGCTCCCTTATACCTTTACACTCTGCGACTGATTTCCAACCAGTCTGAGGGAACCTTTGGGCGCCTCCGTTACCTTTTAGGAGGCGACCGCCCCAGTCAAACTGCCCGTCAGACACTGTCTCCATTGACGTTTAGCCAATCGGGTTAGAGTAGCCATAACACAAGGGTAGTATCCCAACAGCGCCTCTGCCGAAACTAGCGTCCCGGCTTCTATGGCTCCTACCTATCCTGTACATGTGGTACAGATACTCAATATCAAACTGCAGTAAAGCTCCATGGGGTCTTTCCGTCCTGTCGCGGGTAACCTGCATCTTCACAGGTACTAAAATTTCACCGAGTCTCTCGTTGAGACAGTGCCCAAATCATTACGCCTTTCGTGCGGGTCGGAACTTACCCGACAAGGAATTTCGCTACCTTAGGACCGTTATAGTTACGGCCGCCGTTTACTGGGGCTTCAATTCATACCTTCGCTTACGCTAAGCACTCCTCTTAACCTTCCAGCACCGGGCAGGCGTCACCCCCTATACATCATCTTGCGATTTCGCAGAGAGCTGTGTTTTTGATAAACAGTTGCTTGGGCCTTTTCACTGCGGCTGACCTTATAGCCAGCGCCCCTTCTCCCGAAGTTACGGGGCCATTTTGCCGAGTTCCTTAACGAGAGTTCGCTCGCTCACCTGAGGCTACTCGCCTCGACTACCTGTGTCGGTTTGCGGTACGGGTAGAGTATACATTAACGCTAGAAGCTTTTCTTGGCAGCGTGACATCACTCACTTCGCTACTAAACTTCGCTCCCCATCACAGCTCAACGTTACAGAACTAAGCATTTGACTCAGTCCACGCCTCACTGCTTGGCCGGACTCTTCCAGTCGTCCGGTTGAGTTAGCCTTCTGCGTCCCTCCTTCACTCTATACTCTAGTACAGGAATATCAACCTGTTGCCCATCGGATACACCTGTCGGTCTCTCCTTAGGTCCCGACTAACCCAGGGCGGACGAGCCTTCCCCTGGAATCCTTAGTCTTACGGTGGACAGGATTCTCACCTGTCTTGCGCTACTCATACCGGCATTCTCACTTCTATGCACTCCAGCACTCCTCACGGTATACCTTCAAGGCACATAGAACGCTCTCCTACCATCCCTTACGGGATCCACAGCTTCGGTAAATTGTTTTAGCCCCGGTACATTTTCGGCGCAGGGTCACTCGACTAGTGAGCTATTACGCACTCTTTGAATGAATAGCTGCTTCTAAGCTAACATCCTAGTTGTCTGTGCAACCCCACATCCTTTTCCACTTAACAATTATTTGGGGACCTTAGCTGGTGGTCTGGGCTGTTTCCCTTTCGACTACGGATCTTAGCACTCGCAGTCTGACTGCCGACCATAAATACTTGGCATTCGGAGTTTATCTGAGATTGGTAATCCGGGATGGACCCCTCACCCAAACAGTGCTCTACCTCCAAGATTCTCAATGTCGACGCTAGCCCTAAAGCTATTTCGGAGAGAACCAGCTATCTCCAAGTTCGTTTGGAATTTCTCCGCTACCCACAAGTCATCCAAGCACTTTTCAACGTACTCTGGTTCGGTCCTCCAGTGAGTTTTACCTCACCTTCAACCTGCTCATGGGTAGGTCACCTGGTTTCGGGTCTACATCCACGTACTTATGCGCCCTCTTCAGACTCGGTTTCCCTGCGGCTCCGTCTCTTCAACTTAACCTCGCACGTAAACGTAACTCGCCGGTTCATTCTACAAAAGGCACGCTCTCACCCATTAACGGGCTCGAACTTCTTGTAGGCACACGGTTTCAGGTTCTATTTCACTCCCCTTCCGGGGTGCTTTTCACCTTTCCCTCACGGTACTGGTTCACTATCGGTCACTAGGGAGTATTTAGGGTTGGGAGATGGTCCTCCCAGCTTCCGACGAGATTTCACGTGTCTCGCCGTACTCAGGATCCTGTTAGGCTCAAGCTGCTATTTCAAATACGAGGCTCTTACTCTCTTTGGCTGACCTTTCCAGATCATTCTTCTATAACTCTTGTGCCCATGTCACAGTCCTACAACCCCAAGTTGTAAACAACTTGGTTTGCCCTCCTGCCTTTTCGCTCGCCGCTACTCAGGCAATCGCTCTTGCTTTCTCTTCCTGCAGCTACTGAGATGTTTCAGTTCACTGCGTCTTCCCTCCGCTACCCTTAACAGGTAGGGATACTAACCAGCAGTTAGTGGGTTCCCCCATTCGGATATCTCTGGATCAAAGCTTACGTACAGCTCCCCAAAGCATTTCGTCGTTAATCACGTCCTTCGTCGGCTCCTAGTGCCAAGGCATCCACCGTGCGCCCTTATTAACTTAACCTTATTAAAAAACTCTTTAATATGTTTCTACAGCGTTTCGGTTTATTTCTTGTTACTTTTTTGATAGATATTCAATTGTCAATGGGCAAGTCATGATATTAAGATCCGGTGCGACCTGTCGCAAAACTTGCGTAGAATAAGGAAACAACCAACGACGTGTCGCTAAGACACTAGGCGGTTTTGACTTATTCCTAGAAAGTTTAGGATCGTATTCTAATATCAGCTTATCTAGTTGAACACGAGATTAATTTCTTAGGAAAAAAGATAAATCTCCTTGTGTGCAAGACACACGGCGTCGATTTCCTATTTTTCTACAGAAATTTCGGCAAGCCGAACATCTCTTTGTATCCTAGATAATGGAGCCTAGCGGGATCGAACCGCTGACCTCCTGCGTGCAAAGCAGGCGCTCTCCCAGCTGAGCTAAGGCCCCACAAAACCTCTGAAAACTAAATAGACACCAAGCGTGCTTCCGTAGCTAAATAAGGGTACCATTAACCTTATCGGCTAAATTGTACTCGGGCTAAAAGCTTGTGATTTAGATAAACCACCTTGTATGCAAGCATACTGCCTTGGTTTCCTAAAATTAAGTCGCTTTTAAACGCCCTCCGTTACTTAGTTTTTCCTTAGAAAGGAGGTGATCCAGCCGCACCTTCCGATACGGCTACCTTGTTACGACTTCACCCCAATCATCCGTCCCACCTTAGGCGGCTGGCTCCCGAAGGTTACCTCACCGACTTTGGGTGTTACAAACTCTCGTGGTGTGACGGGCGGTGTGTACAAGGCCCGGGAACGTATTCACCGCGGCGTGCTGATCCGCGATTACTAGCGATTCCGACTTCATGGAGGCGAGTTGCAGCCTCCAATCCGAACTGAGATTGGCTTTCAGAGATTAGCTTGCCGTCACCGGCTTGCGACTCGTTGTACCAACCATTGTAGCACGTGTGTAGCCCAGGTCATAAGGGGCATGATGATTTGACGTCATCCCCACCTTCCTCCGGTTTATTACCGGCAGTCTCGCTAGAGTGCCCAACTCAATGATGGCAACTAACAATAAGGGTTGCGCTCGTTGCGGGACTTAACCCAACATCTCACGACACGAGCTGACGACAACCATGCACCACCTGTCTCCAATGTACCGAAGTAACTCCCTATCTCTAGGGATAGCATCGGGATGTCAAGACCTGGTAAGGTTCTTCGCGTTGCTTCGAATTAAACCACATGCTCCACCGCTTGTGCGGGCCCCCGTCAATTCCTTTGAGTTTCAACCTTGCGGTCGTACTCCCCAGGCGGAGTGCTTATTGCGTTAGCTCCGGCACTGAGTCCCGGAAAGGACCCAACACCTAGCACTCAGCGTTTACGGCGTGGACTACCAGGGTATCTAATCCTGTTCGCTACCCACGCTTTCGAGCCTCAGCGTCAGTGACAGACCAGAGAGCCGCTTTCGCCACCGGTGTTCCTCCATATATCTACGCATTTCACCGCTACACATGGAATTCCACTCTCCCCTTCTGTACTCAAGTCCTACAGTTTCCAAAGCCAACAATGGTTGAGCCACTGCCTTTAACTTCAGACTTATAAAACCGCCTGCGCTCCCTTTACGCCCAATAAATCCGGACAACGCTCGGGACCTACGTATTACCGCGGCTGCTGGCACGTAGTTAGCCGTCCCTTTCTGGTCAGTTACCGTCACTTGTGTAACTTTCCACTCTACACAACGTTCTTCTCTGACAACAGAGCTTTACGATCCGAAAACCTTCTTCACTCACGCGGCGTTGCTCGGTCAGGGTTCCCCCCATTGCCGAAGATTCCCTACTGCTGCCTCCCGTAGGAGTCTGGGCCGTGTCTCAGTCCCAGTGTGGCCGTTCACCCTCTCAGGTCGGCTATGTATCGCAGCCTTGGTAGGCCTTTACCCTACCAACTAGCTAATACAACGCAGGTCCATCTGGTAGTGATACTGTTGTATCTTTTAAAGGGTTAACAGGCGTTAACCCCTCTTATGCGGTATTAGCTATCGTTTCCAATAGTTATCCCCCGCTACCAGGCAGGTTACCTACGCGTTACTCACCCGTTCGCAACTCATCCAGAAAAAGCAAGCTCCTTCCTTCTGCGTTCTACTTGCATGTATTAGGCACGCCGCCAGCGTTCGTCCTGAGCCAGGATCAAACTCTCATTAAAGTTAATCTAACTCAGTCATTTCTGACTTATTTTCGTATTTTTGACAGGTTAATTCCTTAACCCGCACGCTTGGTTTCTTGTCTATTCAGTTCTCAAAGGTCTT
>NZ_JBZFUL010000026.1:0-7784 GCF_058314515.1 Streptococcus sp. ELY_137 | reverse complement strand
GAGTTCGTTTGTGGTAAGATGGGTGTAGGTCATTTATGGTAGTTCCTCTCAGACAAATGTGGTGTTTATCTGAGCCTAACATAAATGGCTTTTTTCTGTCTAGCTTAATTTTACAAATTGGGGTTTCTAAAATGAGCTTCGAAATTGATAAGATAACGATCTTTTGTCCAGAACTAGATAAACCAAATAACTCCTTTAATCGTACTTTTAAATCTTGCAGGTCACCATCAAGATTGACTTCACTGGGGATAAAACTCTTAGGAAAAGCATTACTTTTAGAAATTAGTTCTACAAAAAGACTCAGATTATCTCTACTCTCGCTTAAATCCTCTACAATACTTTCATACTCTTCCTTCAACTCTTCTAAGTGCAAAGGTTCCTTTCCCTTTTTATATAAGCCTAAGTAATCTATATTATCACGTCCAATAGGTTTATCACCTTGGAAAGTTAATTTATCAAAAGGACTAAATGATATAAATAATATTTTTGAAAAATAATCATTAGGAGTATCTATTTTAATATCGTCTTGTGTACTGAATCGTACTTCCATTTCCCTATCATTTAATTTAAACCCTGAATGAAATTCTAGCTTTTTATTTGCGGCTAACAATAAAATATCTTTAAAAAATGTTGTCTTTCCTACACCGTTATTTCCTATAATGGCATGAATATTTTGCGGTAATACTTCTTCTGGGTCTGCAATAAAATTTACTTTATTAACCAACTTATTTTCTGAAAAGTATGAATAGGTAATATCATAGCCATTGCGTTTTCCGTCTATAGCCACAGGGCTCAGTGTATGCTTAATATACTCCTCTGCCTCTTTTTTACTTCTATAGGGTCGCAATAGTGAACTAGAGACAATTTCTTTATTCCATAATTCATCAGTAACACCTGATCCTAAAACAGCCAAATCATTTAAACTCAGTAATATGGATTCACACTGTTTACTACTAAAATTTTTATGTAGTTCAATATAAAAGCGCTCATTTCCTAGAGAAACAAAATTATTATTTAATTTTGTAAATTCGTCTTTAAATTGAGGATCGTCAAACGTTTTATATTTTTTTATTGAACCTGTTTTTTCATCAAAATTATTTATTTTTACAGCTTCTAAATTTGCTATATTGATAGATCCTAAGTACACAAGCTTTCCTGTTTCCTTGGGCACGTATACTTCGAAAAGAGTTTCATAGCCGTAGTCATCCCAATAATTTTGCTCTAAAAATAAATGGTTCTTATATTCAGAATAATCTTTTCTTTTATCAATATATCTTTTAAACTTTTTAAATTGGGGGGTATTCATAAATTTATTCCTCATGGCTAATTTCTATATCTGATTTAGTTTAATTAACTCACAAATCAGATCATTCAAGTTTTCAATCTCCCTATCAATTTTTTGTATAAAATTATTAAATTCTATGCCACTAAAATACTCCACCATTTCATAAAAATAATTTTCTTTAAAAATTTCCATAGGAACCCCTGAAATCTCATAATGGAATATGTTATTTCGGAATTGACTTTTGTGAGGAAACAATACCTGTTTGCATTCGATTAGATTAGTTATTGAGGACTGTTGTTGCTTATCTAATTGGTTGGAGTATTTTTTATTTAAATTTTGTATAGCATTTACACTAGTCAAATAGCTTTGTAGTTTTGCACGATAGAAAAAGGTACCTTTAGAGTCGAAAATTCTTGGAAAAACGTAATTTACAAAATTATTCTGGCAATAAATATTAAATAAATAAAGTTGAAATTCATCATCTAATTCTCCTACCAAAATATCTCGTCTTTTAGAGTCCCTGAAAAAATAATCTTTATGACTAAATAATTCTTGGGCTACTTCAAAATTATTTTCGCTTTTGTTTAGTTCGGAAAGTCCAGAAATATGGGAAATTCCAGCTAAAAGAGAAGATAAGACTTCTGCATATTTAGCTAAGATAGTTTGTGATACTTCTTGAAATGCTGATATTGTATAAATATCATCTGGATCATAGAAGCTTTCTAAGTAGATACTGAGTTGACTGGTATTTCCGTATGGAACTCCTGAGAATGTAAAAACGCCTAGGTCTTTCTGGCCTACTAACTTTACCATGGCCTTTTGAAAAGAGCTGTATTCAGATTTTAAAATATTTAATCTTTGTTCTGCACCGCTATTTAATAATTTTTTAGCTCTATTATTTTTCTTATCTGTATATAGTTTATAGCTGATTCTTGATTTTTTCAGTAAGTCATAAAATGGTATTCCTTCGATATCGGGGAGTTCTGTACTTGTTCCATAACGTTGAATCCAACCATCAGCCAATGAAGATAAAAAGGGTAATAGAGCAATGGACAGTTCAGAATCTACCATGAAAAGATTATTATTTACCATTTTTAGTAGAATTTGAACTGCTTCATTTGTTTCTCTTGTCATTATTAATAATGAAATTTTTTCTAAATTATTCACTTTTGTATTCTCTTTTTGAAATTAATTTGATAATATTTTTGCTTTAATTCATTAATTGATTTATAGCGTTTTGTAATATCTGGGTGAGTACCAATTTTCATAAAATTTTCCAATCCCTCATATTCAAACTTAGTAAGTTTGCTAATTCTTCCCGTGATTACAAAATAAATTAATTTTGTTAATGCAAAACATTCATAACTAATATCATAACTTTTAAATCCATATAAATTCAGGTTGGTACTATCGTTCATTGCCCCTTTAACATCTGTATTTGTTGCAGTTAAAAAGCTATTTGATATTTTCCCTAGACCAAAATCGCATAGTTTTATCACTAATAAATCATCATATCTTTTTATCAAAAAATTTTTAGGACTTATATCTCTGTGCAAGATATTTTTAGTTGATAGAAATTCAAATACTCTAATAATTTGAGAACAAATTCTTTGTCTATCATTGAGGGATATTTTATTCCCATTTTTTTGAATATAATCAAATAGATTCATATCAGCTAATTCCATGGTGTATTCATTAGATTCTTTATTGAGTTTGTATACCTCAAGAATATAAGGAAATTGAAGCTGTTTCATTATATTAAATTCTTGATAAAATCTATTTAAGTCTGTTTGTGACAGATTCCTTTTAGCCCGTTTGACTGCAAATTCTTTGTCATAGAAAGCATCATGATATTTGTAAACTTCTGCATAAGAACCACTACCTATAGGTTGCAAACGATATGGAAATTTATCATTGTTTAAATTTGAAGAGACCGAAAAAATTGCTGAGTCGTAAACAATATCTATTTTTGCCATGTCTTCTGGAACTTCACTGCCTCCAGAAGATTTTAAAAATTCTTCAAATCGCTCTAGAACACCACTATAAGTGTCAATGATACAAAAATTTGAACTGTTTAATTCCTTAATTTTGCTTATTCTATCAATGATTTCGATTATTTGAAGGAGTTCTCTACTTGCATCTGCTAAATAATAGTAGTTTAAGTTTTGGATTCTATCATTAAACAATTTAAATAATCTATTTAATCGTAAATGAATATTTGATAATACCAACCCACATTCCATACCAAATGTGTTCTCGTATAAATACAAATTCCCATCGTCTGAAGATTCATTAAAATACTCATCGTTAATTTTTAACATTGTTTTTTTAAACAATGGATTGTTTAAATTTGAGGCTTGTTCCATATGATTAATTATACCATTTTTCTCATTTTCAAAAAGGCTGCCTTCACTATAATCATGCGATTGTATGATATTCAATTAAATAAAAGAGCAATTAAGAGTTTATAAGGTTAATATATAATTGTCGTATTATTTTAATATTTAGTATGCTATAATTCGGATAGCATATTTATGAGGTAAGTTATGAATCTAAAAAAACATTTTAAAGAATTTATGGATAACTGGAAAGACAATCTAAAGATATTTTTATTGTTTTTCTTTTTATCATCCTTTGTATTTTTAGGATTTATTATTAATTCCAAAGATGATTCAGCTATGAAGCTACTTATTTCAATTTTTAAAATTCTTAAGTACAGGTTCTTCTTCTTTGTACTGATTATCATATTTCAAGGAATGGTATTACAAATTTTAATTCACGAAGTCTTTAAGCTTATTTCACTAGAGAAACATAATGATATGAGGCGCTCTTTTAAAACTAGTTACGTACTTACACTAATTATCCTATTAGTATACTTACTAAACACCCTAGCTCTTGATCAGTTTAATTTATTGATCACGATTCTTGGTTTACCTATTTTATCAGTCTATTTTCTACCTGAAAAATTAATACAATTTTTAAAAAAGAAAATGAAGAAACAAGATCAATTTAAGAAGAGTTATCACCCCCGTCGTAAATTTCATTAATCATAACTGCCCATTTTGCTATTTAATATAAAATATGTTATTATGCACCTAAAGATAGCTTTCGAAGGATTACCGCTGTGTTCCCGAATGGAAGTAAGTCAATGGACGAGAATTCACACGCGCCTGGGGTTATCTTTTTTAGTATGGCTGTTCTTTAGATCCTCAGCAAACTTTGAGGGTCTTTTTCTTTGCTCGAAAATTTGAATATTTAAAAAGCAGCCTCTGATTTGGGCTGCTTTGGTTAGTTCTACGCTTCTATTAATAGACTAAATTGATAGGCTGACTTCCTTAAAAAACTGGTTCATATCTATACACCTAACATTTAACTGTTTACAAACATCAGGAATTTTGGCATTTCTACTAGGATTTACCTTATTTAAACTAGGGACCGACAATTCGCTTGTAACGATGGTATACCCCTTTTCTTTAGCAATAGCTATTAACCATGGATCAGCAATTTTTTCATGTGCCCATCCTTTATCTGAAACGAGAGCAGTATCTTTATAAAAACCACAACTTTGAATGTGCGTTAATACTGCTCCCCATCCCTCAGCAAATTCTTTATGTTTGATGTATGAACGAGCGTAATTTTCTGACAGCCACTCATTTAAAAAGGCATCCTGATAGTTTTCACTAATGACGATATCTGGGATAACAACAGATGCGTTTAATATCTCAGGAAGTTTCTTCCAAAAGCTCGGGAAAAATTCTTGCCGATAATAGCGATCATAAAAATTGATATAGATATTCGAATCTAAAAGATATTCCAATCGCTATCCTCCTTTCAACAAAGTTTTGTAACCCTTGTAACCAACTCCAACAATATTAAAGGCTTCTGTGTAAGTTAATCTATTTTGCATCACTGCATTATTAACATACTGGAAAAAATGACGATCCATTCTAAAATTTAGATTATTGTTGTAATTTCCACCAAAATTTTCTTTTTTAGGGATTTTCTCAAACTCTTTTGTCAATTTTTTTGTAGCATCGTCATATTCTTTTTTGGTAAGAATATTTAAATCAAATAATCTTCTAACAATAACAAATTGACTGACTTCAAAATACCTAGCAATTTTTTCTAGTTGACTAGAGAAATCACTATCCCTATCAAACCTTGCCATTAACTCTTCTTGAGGGACAAGTATCTCGGCTGTTATTCTATTAACAAAGCTTTCTAGTGGATCAACTGAAAAGGAAGAGCTCTCTTCAAGTAAGTCACTTTCTCCTAAAAACAGATGCACAAATTCATGGACAAGCGTAAAGAGTTGGCCAGTTTTAGAATCCTTTTGATTAATAAAGATAATTGGTGCGCGTTTATCTGCTAAAGCAAAACCACGAAACTCTGATAAATTCAAATTACGATGGGTATTATCTTTAATTTTCCCATTAAAGAAAACGAAGACTCCCGTTTGGCTTATTTTTTCACGGTATTGTCGTAACCGATCTTTATAAGAAGTTGATTTTAGATAGCTTTTGATATCTGTAATGACGGGATTAATATCCTCGGAAACAGAAAATTTCCCAACAAAATCAAGCTCAGTTTCAATTTCATTTTTTAAAAAATCCTGTTTTTCTTGCATCTCAAGGATGGTATCTCTCAGCTCTGGGCTCATTTCATCAATCGCTTGGGAATTAATTGTTCTAAAATTTAGCCGAACGCCATCAGTCTCAATTTTATTACTAAGCAATAAGAGTCCTGTCGGCACATTGATGAGATTTGCTATTGCTGAAATTTGATTAAATGTGGGCTGTTTGGTTCCTTCTAAAATCTCTTGAATTTTAGGAACTTTTTTCTCTATGATTTCTAAAGGTGTATTCGATGATTTGATATAAGTCGATAAAATATCAGGATTAATAGTTAATCTTTGAACCATAAAAACACCTCCTTGTTACATCATATTTTATCAAAAACTCCATCATTATACTAGTTCTTTTCTAGCACTTACAGTTTTATGATAGAACTACCTTCATTGAAATGGTGGTAGTCTTACTGTCTCTGACTTTGCACATCTTACCTACTTGGTCACTGTTGAGTTCTGCCGTTTTACAATAGCAGATGCTTTTTGGGTCTTTGGGCAGTCAGTTTTAAAACTTCAATGTCTTCTAGGTAGTCAATGACTTTTTTGATGGCTAGTTTGGAATAGTCATGCGCTAGGGTAGCCATGATATCATTGTCTGATAGGGGCTGTCGCTGGGATCATCAACGAAGACTTTGGATTGATAGAGGAGAAAGAGAATGCTTTTTTGGAGATCGGTGTAAGCGGATTGCTCCAACTCTTTGGAATAGTCTTCTAAGATGCTTCTCTTTTCTTCCAGAGTATGGATGATGTCTTCTTGACCAGCCTTTAGGATTTCCATGAGCGCAAGGACAAAGAAGCTGCCTTCTGCCTTGTTGTCGGCATCACCTGTGATCTTAAAGGCATCGTAGTATTTCTTCTTCTCTTTGATGATGCTCTGGGACATGACGAGACCTGAGTAGATATCCAGCTTTCTAGCTAGGTATCTGGAGAGGATGTATCTGCCTGTCCGGCCGTTGCCATCATAAAAGGGATGGACATTTTCAAAGAAATAGTGGGCTAGAAAGGACTTAATCAGGACAGGAATAGCCTGATCATTGATAAAACCAATCCAAGCCTGCAGCATGGTCATGATCTGTTTTTCAGAGACGGGTGGGATGTGCTCCGTCTTTTGGTTAGCAGCATCAATGGCAGATACGAAACTGTCTCTGAAAAGTTCACCATCTAGCTTATCTTCACTATCAATTTCTCCATCTGTTAGCTGATCATAGATCATTCTAATGCTCTCCAGACTGTCAATTTTTAGGAAATCATTGCTACGGATATCGTCATAAAGTCGCACTGTTGAACTAAGTCGGATCTTTTCTTTAGTGTGTTGCGCTAGGGATTTATGAGCCTTGGAAACTTCTTTTCTGGTTGTCTTTATTCCTTCGATTCCATCGGTACTGATAACAGACTGATAAAGCTGCTCTCTGTAAAATTGCTCCTTAGCTACTTCAGGCAGGAAATCTGCCAGCTCTTTGATACGATTGGAGTTGGCGACAATTTCTTGAGTTAAGAGCTGAATATCATTGATAGGAACTGAGAACAACTCAAATTGGCTTGTTTGAAACTCTCCACGCTTAGACAGATGTGGAAAGAGCTTGGACTTGATTGTTCCAAAACTGTTGAATCGTTTTTCATACTCCTTATCATTTGTTCCAGAATTCATATATTTAATAATTTTCAGCGGTTTATAACTCATTCAATACCTCCTATCTCTCAAAACCGAGGGTTTTAATAGATATTACCATAGTTTTACTTTCTTATCTCCCAATTTGTAAAATTAAGCTAGACAGAAAAAAGCCATTTATGTTAGGCTCAGATAAACACCACATTTGTCTGAGAGGAACTACCATAAATGACCTACACCCATCTTACCACAAACGAACTCGT
>NZ_JBZFUL010000025.1:0-10207 GCF_058314515.1 Streptococcus sp. ELY_137 | reverse complement strand
TTTTAGAAAGTGGATGACCTTGTAAATGGTTTGCTTAGATCTCCCTAGAGATTTTGCAATATCGCCAACTTTCTTGTTTTCTTGGTAGTAAGCCTCTATCATTACGAGTTCGTTTGTGGTAAGATAGGTGTAGGTCATTTATGGTAGTTCCTCTCAGACAAATGTGGTGTTTATCTGAGCCTATCATAAATGGCTTTTTTCCGTCTAGCTTAATTTTACAAATTGGGCCATATAAAAAACACTCCTGTTTCTAGTTTACTAAATTTCAACAGGAGTATTTTTCTTGTGTCTCAATTGTTGGGTGCAGTACCTTTTTGTTGACTATTAGTTTCAATTCTTAAAGAATTGATAAAAGTTTGGCATAAGTTGTGTAACGAGCTGTGTCGGCTCATAAAGGACGAATTTTTTAGCTTTTCTTGTTGTTAATAAGTTAGCTTCCTTTAAAATTTGCAAATGTCTGGAGACACTGGAATTACTCATTAATAAAATTTGAGCCAAAGATTGTGTCGTACTTGGTTTATCAATGACATAATTCATAATTTGCAAGCGGACAGGATCACTTAGAGCTTTAAAAATAGTAATCAAATTTTCCGGTGTGGCGTTATAGTAACTCGGCTGCTCAGTAATATCATAAGTAATAGCAAGCCCTTGGTCGAAAGTTTCAACAAAGAGGTGAGGCCAAATAAAATAACTTGGTAATAGCATAATAGAATCACTATCTTGCAGTTGGATTTCTTGCTCAAACGGCTTAATAACAACCAGCTCATCCTCTTTCCAATGGATGCGGTCAACCTGTAAATGATTAAACATTTCGATTAAACCGTTTTTTCTTAAAAAAGAAGATTGCTTCTGAATTTCATCTAGCAATTTCTGCTGAATGGCCTTCTCTTTCCAAGTGTTATCAAATATTTCTTGTCGGTACCAATCAATAAAGGAAAAAAGTCGTTGGTAGACATCAGAAGCATCCTTTTTTAAATCCTTAAGCAGCTGTTTATCGTTACTCAATGAGAAATCCTTCCACTCTAATCCTTTTGCCAATGTCGGAATGAAGAAATTTTCTCGGTCACTGGTTACTTTTTCCAAATGCTCAATTAGCTGAGCAGCAGGCAACTCACTAAGAAATTTCTTTAGATTTTGTATCTCTTCTTCAATCGTTGTCGCATGATAGCGAAAATTGCAAAGCAAGATAGGGGAAACACCGAGTTCATAAAAGAGTTGAAAATAGTGAAGGTTCTCATGGAAATCGTCTGTCAACTTGTCTTGTATCCCAATCACCCAGTCAATATTAGTTCCATGATGACGGGGGTTTAATAAGACATGTAAACTTCTAAACAGTTCATTTAAGGGAGAATAGACAAATTGTATCCTTTGTGTCAGCGTTTCATCCGTTTTCCGAGCATAATGGCTAAATTGAACTGTAATAGCCATGGGCACACTCCCTCCTAACGATTCGATATTTCTAGAATCGATTGATTATAGGTTGTCTTCATTGTATCATAGTTTGAGATAAAGGAGGGAAGTAAAATGACAAAACGGTTTCAAGATTCACTGATAACAGTTATCGCAGGTATGGGAATGTTGTTATCCACCCTTGATACAGGTATTATCAATGTCGCTTTATCCTTTTTGAAGGGACAATTTCAAACGACAACTAACATAGCATCGTTTACAATAACCGGCTATACGTTAGCATTAGCTATCTCTATCCTACCTTTAGGAGTATTAAGCGACAAATTTGGAAAGTTAAAGATTTCCTATTTAGGATTTGTACTTTTTGGACTGAGTTCACTATTTTGTGGATTTGCCAATAGTATTGGCTGGCTCATTGCTGGCCGGATTTTTCAAGGCATAGGGGCTGCCGCTCTACAAGCTACTTCAGCAGCTCTGATCACTACTTTAGTCTCTGAAGATCGTAAAAACAGCGCTATTAGCATTTTAGGCGTTATGATTGGCCTAGGGCCTGTGCTGGGCCCGTCTTTAGGAGGTATATTACTTTCTTTAAATCTTTGGCGCTTTATCTTCTGGCTAAATGTTCCTTTTGCAATCCTCGGAATAATATGCAATCACTACCTTCTTAACAAGGTCTCCGAAGAGACTAGTAAACGAACATTAGATACTCTTGGAACAGTAGTCAATGCTACCGTGCTAGTTTGCCTTTTATTGGGATTGTCTTTGTTAAGTAAATCTAATCTGTTAGTAGTTAGTCTTATCTTAATCATATCCAGCCTGTTCCTCGGAATCATCTTTTACCATGTTGAATTTAGGAATAAACAGGCACTTGTTGATGTTGAGGGATTAAAAAACAACCCACAAGTAATCTCCTATCTTTTGCAAACGGTCGCCTTTGGTTTTGCTTCTGCCATGATATTTTTACTTCCTCCCTTTATTTTTGAACAATTATATCATTTAGGAGTGGGACAGACTGGCTTTCTTGTGCTAGGCGCACCAGCAGGATTAGTAATCTTTTCAAGGCTATCAGGGAAGTACAATGACGGTAGCAAAAATAAAGCCTTTAATCATTTAGGTCTCGGAATTATTATTGCTTCTTTGCTTTTCCTTTTGCTACTCACTCCTAGCTGGCCTTATTTCTTCTTAACTTTAGGATTGTTTATTTATGGTATTGGTGGCGGCTATTTCCAGCCTGCCAATATTGCTAGTATTATGCAAGCTAGCCCTATGGAAATGCAAGGCAGCACGGGAGCTTTACAGCGAATGGTACAAAATGTTGCCATTTCAGCTGGTTCCGCTATTGGCTCAACTTGCTTAAACCTTTGGTCCAATAATCTTTTATTAGCCACTCGAATTGGCTGGGGCATTACACTGGCTCTAGTCATTATCAGTTTAAAAGAAATGATACATTTCTCAAATCATGATAATTAAGACAATAAAAACCAGCTGTTCAGATTAAGCTGGTTCTTTATTTTTAGATAAGCTTACACATTTTCATTCTTCAGCTTCAAGAGAAGTCAGGAAGCCAGGCAATAAGTTATCAAATGTCTGTTGATTTAATTTTACAAACTTATTTTGCCCTACCTTCCTTGTATTTGTAAGGCCTGCTTCACGCAGGGTTCTAAAATGGTAAGAGGCAGCTGACTTGCTAATAGCCAGCAGAGTACCAATCTCACCACAATTCAGCTCGTCCTGTTTCTGGTATAGCAGTCTGACAATATGTAGTCGAGCAGGGTCAGCCAAGGCTTTAAATATTTTGATTCTTTGTTCATCTTGATTTTTAGATAGTTCTTCGATAGTCATAAGGTTATTTTACTATTGAATTTTTTATCTGTCAATGCTACAATATTCTCATGATAGTTAAATAGTTTTTTAATTATTAAATTTAAAATGTCTTAACGGAGTCGCCAATCATGAAAAAATACTCTCTTTTATTCTTTTTAACCATGTTCATCATTGGGACAGATACATTCTTAGTATCTCCCTTGCTGCCAACTCTAACCAAATTGTACAGGATAGATTCCTCCATTTCAGGTTGGATGGTTAGTGCATACGCTATTGGCTATGCTGTTTTCGCACTTATCTCAGGTCCAATTTCTGATGGTAGAGATAGGAAGAAAGTAATGACTTACGGATTAGCCGCTTTCGCTACTTCAACATTCCTATGCGGATTTGCAACTAGCTTCCCTCTTATGCTTCTTTTCCGCTTATTTGCAGGCATCAGTGCTTCATTTGTAACCCCTCAGGTTTGGGCATCTATTCCAATTGTAGTAGATAAGAGTCATATTGTTCAAGTCATGGGTTATGCGACTGCAGGTTTATCTGTTTCTCAAATGGCTGGTGTCCCAATTGGCGGTTACCTTGCCAGCTTTTCTTGGCAAACACCATTCTATACTATTGCAGCAGCTTCTCTTATATTACTCATTTTAATTCATGTTTATCTGCCTAAACTTGAAATCAGTCAGGCTAATAGAATTTCATTTACAGAGGCCTATAAAAATATTTTAACCAATAGAAAATCTGTGAGTTATCTTGTTGCGTATTTTGTATTTCAAACAGGTTCATTTACAGCTATTACCTTTATTTCAACATGGTTTACACATGATTTTCATATGAGCCTGACAACCATTAGTACAGCTATTATTGCCATTGGGGCAGGGAATTTATTTGGTTCTCTTTTCGGCAGCCAAATCGTTAAACGTTTCGGTCTGCAAAAGACATTCAGAACGGAACTAATGACACTCACCATTCTTTATTTAATATTACCATTGGCACAGAATTTTTGGATTGCTGAAATTTTATTAACGATTATTTATATTAATAATGGTTTTGTCTTCCCGTTGTTCATGACAACCCTACAGGGAACTGTCGAAAACGCACGCAGTACGATCTCTTCATTGTCAAATGCAGCTATGTACCTAGGAGAAACCATTGCCGGCATTGTTGGAGGAGTTCTCTTTGTAGCTTTTACAGGGTTCTCAGGAATTTCCATCTTTGCCGCTATCATGATTGCCTTATCTTGGTTGCTTTATGCTCAAGCAGGAGCGTTTAAGAAAAACTAACTATAGATTAGCATTCTCTTAGTTCCTTCGTGTGTTAAATTAAGTTAGATTAGTTAGTATGACTTAGAGGAACTTGGTAAGGGTTTTATAGTTTAAAGACTTTCTTATACTTGTAGTAGAAATCAGTTTTAATGACAGTTGACAAAATTCTCAGTATAGCATATACTGGGGATTTTTTTATTATTATTGCCTAGAGACGACTGACGTGGAAATGGAATCAACGCTATTTGTCATCATTTGTAGCGAATAGCTTAAGTTGCCAAGTATGTAATTTACAGGGCTGTCAAGTTGTGACAAGCACTATCTTGTCGATCTTTTTTTATTAGATATAAATTTTTTATATATAAAACATTGACACATGCAAGAAAATATTTTATAGTTTATGTAAAAAAATATATAAAAATTTTGTATATATGGGAGAAAGCGAGAAGTATATGACAGCAATAATTTTAAAAACTCAAGGCCTGAGCAAGGCCTTCTCAGGTCGTGAAATCCTGAAAAACTGCAATCTGCATGTCCAAACAGGCACTATTTACGGTCTCCTAGGCGCTAACGGAGCCGGGAAAACGACTATTTTCAAAGCCGTTACCGGCCTTATCAAGCCGACAGCCGGCCAAATTACCATTTTCGGGCAGGACGCAGCTGCTCAGGGCTCAGCTATTCTGGCCGATATCGGGCTTCTGATTGAGACGCCGATTTTCTACGAGCACTTATCCGCCAAGGACAATCTGTCTATTCACCTAGCCTATATGGACCGAGAAGGTCAGGATATTGAGGCAGCTCTCAGGAGAGTTGGGCTGGCCGATACGGGCCAACAGCCGGTCTCTAAGTTTTCCCTGGGGATGCGCCAACGCCTGGCTATTGCCCGGGCGATTGTCCACCAGCCCAAACTGCTCATCTTGGACGAGCCGATCAACGGCCTGGATCCCATGGGCATCCGGGAGATGCGGACACTCTTTCAGACCTTGGCTGATGAAGGCATGACCCTGATGATTTCCAGCCACATTCTCAGCGAGATTGAACACGTAGCCGATACCATCGGTGTGCTAGCTGAGGGCCGGATTGTCCGGGAAGTGCCGATGGAGCAAATCAGAAAAGAAAATCCAAACGGCCTAGAAGACTATTTCTTATCTATCATGACAGGAGGTACACATGCTTAAACTGATCAAACTGGAACTCAAACGTACTAATATTAAGCCCTATGTCATCGGGGCCATATCAATCACCGTATTTATCACCGCTATCTTACATATCATAGGTTTTGCCAGTAAGGATTCAACAGAGATAGACGTCGGCGATTCTCCCTTAGCCACTTCCGGTGCTTTTGTCAGCTTCTTCTCTGTTCTGATGATGGCCTGTTTTGCGGTCTTAGCCGCAGTTATGCTTGGTCGCTTAGTGGTTAATGAGTATGGCGGAAAAAATGCAGTCTTACTCTTTAGTTACCCTGTCAAACGCTCTAAGGTACTCTTGGCCAAGTTGGTGTTGGTTTCTGTCTTTACCTCTCTCAGTATGATTTTAGGAGGTCTCATCACCTTACCAGTCTTTATGGGGAGTCATGTTCTCTTTCATTTTATCCCCTTTGATTTCGACCTTAGCCTGCTTGGCTTCATGTTACTGGCTGTTTTAGGATCTAGCGTAGTCACTATTGCTGTATCAATGGCGGGTCTATGGATTGGATTGTGGAAGAACTCTCTGCCAGCCACTATTGTGTCAGTCCTTATTATTACGTCACTTTTTACCAATTTATTGGTGGGATCTATTCAGTCCAATCCTATCCTGCTTGCTATCTTAGCAGCGATTTCCGCAGTCCTGATCCTGGTGTTTTATATTATCTTGACTAGAGGGCCAGAACAGCGGGAAGTTTAAGGTAGAGGTAATCCTCAAAGAAAATCAAAAATAGACAGTCTAGCAAAAATAAGGATGACTCTATATACAGCTACACACGCAAATTTCACTACTACGAAACTGATCAAATGGGCATTCCCCATCATGCCAACTATCGCCACTACTTTGGGCATAACCTAGTTTATCTATTTTTGACCTTTACCAGTGGTGGGGTAAGTAAGACCATGAAAGGAGTTATTTCTTATGACTAAAGATACGAAAACAATCGAACCACAACCGAAACTTATCTGGCTTTATTTGGCCTGGACCTTCGGTTGGACTTGGGGCTTCTGGGTTCTGGCCATTTTCCTCAAAAATTTTTGGTCTGGCAACCCACTTGAAACCATCCTCTTTCTTATCGGCGGTTTCGGGCCAATGGTAGCCAGCATTATTACTCTCAAAAAGAAAGGTTTTAAGACTATCACAGACTTTATCTTCTCAAGTAGAAAAAGAGCATGGTTCTACTTCCTCATCTATAGTGGTGCCTTAACAGCGATTGCCGCCTTGGCCAGTGGAGGAAAGCTGATAGATGGCGCCTTAGCTGAATTACCATTGGGGATCATTTTCGTCGCCATCATGGGAGGTGGTAATGAAGAACCGGGCTGGCGAGGCTTTCTCCAGCCAGCTCTGGAGAAAAAATTTTCCTTTCCCCTAGCCACTGCGATTGTTGGTATCGTCTGGGCCATCTGGCATGTGCCCCTCTGGTTCTACGACCGAGGCCAGACCTCCTTCCCGCTCTTTTTTGTTAGCTGTATCGTCTTTGCTATCTGGTTTGCTGGACTTTACAAGAGGACAAGGTCTGTCATCGTCTGCGTGCTCTTCCACGCGCTGATTAACACCGTACCTGGAAGCCTTACTGGCATAGATGAGGCTATGGGATTTGGTGATTTGTCTCAGATCAATTTCTTCTTTTACCTGGGTGGTATTGCCCTGCTGACCCTTTTTAGTATCTATCTATGGTACCGGGCCGATTGAACAGAGAGGACAAAATACATGGCAACTAAAGTTACCAAAAACAATCAAACCACACCCTAAACTGATCTGCCCCTACCTGGCCTGGATCTTCGGCTGGAGTTGGAGCTGCTGGGGACTATGTATTCTCCTCAAGAACCTTTGGCCGGAAAATCCGCCTATGCCCTATCTGGTTCTTGAAGGGACTCTCTTTACCATCGGCGTTTTCGGACCAATGACAGCCAGTCTAATCGTGCTCAAAAAGAAGGGGCTCAAGGCTATTGCTTCCTTTATCTTCTCAGGCAGGAAAGGGACTTGGGCCTACTTTCTCATCCATGCTGGGGCCCTAATAGCCGTTTATGCCTTAGTAGCTGGTATTAGATTAGTGGATGCTGGTATTTTAGCGATATTACCATTGGAATTTATCTTTATGACCACCTTGGGAGGAGGCGTGGAAGAACCTGGCTGGTGGGGCTTCCTGCAACCAGCTTTGGAGAAAAAATTCTCCTTTCCTCTAGCGACCATACTTGTAGGTACCGTGTGGGCCCTTTGGCATCTTCCTTTCTGGTTTTATGATCCAGACTGGGGAGGCCTTGACTCCTTTCCATTCTTTTGGATCAGTCTCATTGCTGTAGCCTTCTGGCTTTCTGCTCTTTACAAAAAAGCTCAATCCCTTATCGCTTGCAACCTCTTCCATGTCTTATACAATACTGTTACCACAACCTTTGTTGGCATATCCGAAGCTACAGATGGCGATTTCTCTAAGGTCAACCCAATCTTTTACTTTGGTGGCCTGGCCCTTCTGACCCTTTACAGCATTTCTCTCTGGTATCGGACAGATAAAAAGGAAGGAAGGCAGGAGCTAAAACATTTCTGACCGAATTTTGGAAGGGATTTTCTGTGCACTTGCCTGACTATATTTTACGTCTTAAAGGATCAGTTGACAGTAAATTCCCTAGTAAACTCACAAAGGAGAAAAAATTATGATGACTGTAAAAAAGATGTCAACTTGGAAAATCCTTGGAATCTGTTTGTTAGCTTTCTTAGCTTTTATGCTTAGCGGGGCTTCTTCTGTATTGATCTATGAAGGGTCACGATTTCTTGGCATCCCCCTTGTCAGCTATGGATTATTCGGCTTTAGTTATGTAAGCCTAGCTCTACTATCTATTTATGTGCTAGCCAAAAGAATCTGTCAGCTTGACTTTGAAGAACTTGGGATAAAGCTGACCTTCCCTCGCCTATCTTGTTTCGCTGTAGCAGTCCTTATGCCACTAGCCGTACAGTTAGGTTTGCATCTGTCAGGTGGTCAAAGTTATCTGGCCGATGATTTGTACAAAGCGATCATTATAGGAGGTTTAGCTGCCCCCATTGCCGAAGAGCTATTCTTTAGAGGATTTATGATGAGACTGCTAGAAATAAACTATTCAAAAACTGTCACTATTCTCCTACCATCCTTTGCCTTTGCAGCTTTACATTTGTTAAATGGAGCCTTGAATCCTATAACAGCCCTTCAGCTCTTACTAGCTGGAACGCTAGTTGGTATTCTATTTTCCTTGGCAACCTATCTGACTGAGTCAATCGTTAATAGTATTCTGATTCATTCTGTTTGGAACCTCATCATGGGAACGGTATTATTTAAACAGCAGTCCTTCTTATTCGGTGGTAAGTATGGCGCTGATATTTCTCCCCTCGCGATTTTAGCTTATGCCATAGCCATTGCAGCTCTATTTTATCTATCTAAGAGAGGCAAGCACCAGTAACTATTTTATGAACTCAAGATTAGTTGCTCCTACAGGGAGGATTGCTCTAATAACACAAGGAGAGTTCAAATAAGTTTCTACGTTAAAATAAGAAACTTGATAGGAGGGAACTTTTTGATAAAATTAAGTTAAAATTTCAAAGTAGATGATTGTATGGAAAGGACTATGCCTGTATCGGATATGCGCTACTACAATCAAAAATTGCATGATGTTATGTGTTGGATCACAAGTTATTTTAACGTGTCACGAAAGGGGGCTTATGATAGAATAGAGGCAGGTATTCTACGACCGTTAAACAATTGGTATTATCAATCTATCCGGTAGTGTTCTGAGGAAAGACTTTATCAGGCATGAGCTGGAATTGGGTTTGCCTGCCTTCTTCATCTCGATACAGGCTAACTTAGTTTCTAACGAATACGCTTTTTTGATCATAACAAAAACACTCCTAGTCCCAGTTCACTAGATTTCAACAGGAGCGTTTTTCTTGTGTCTCATTTTATGGGGCTAGTACCCAACTCTTTTGTTATTTTTGGGGTGATCCCACTCTTATATGACTATGACTACTTTTCTTGTTTTGAAATTTCGTCTTCATAAAATTCAATTTTTTCAATCAGTTTCTCGCGATTTTCCAGTAATTCTGAAATGTTGCCGTCCAATAACTTCAAATGGGATTCCAACAATACCAGTCTTTCATGATAGGTAGCATCACCTTGTAAACGAAGGTCTGAATAGGTTTTGATGTCTTTAATAGGCATCCCTACTGCTTTTAATCGCTGAATAAACCGGAGCCATCTATAATCGCTCTCGTCATAGTAACGCCTGTTTCCCTCATCTCTCTTTGGCGATAGAAGCCCCTCTTTCTCATAGTATCGTAGAGTATGGATACTGAGATTGGTTAATTCTGATATTTTTCCGATTGAATAGTTCATTTTTCTCATTTCCCCCTTGACCTAGAGTTAACTCTAGAAGCTATAATAACCCAATTTGTAAAATTAAGCTAGACAGAAAAAAGCCATTTATGTTAGGCTCAGATAAACACCACATTTGTCTGAGAGGAACTACCATAAATGACCTACACCCATCTTACCACAAACGAACTCG
>NZ_JBZFUL010000024.1:0-11568 GCF_058314515.1 Streptococcus sp. ELY_137 | reverse complement strand
GGAAAGCGAAGCTTTCGACTGTTTCCCAGCTAGAGCTAAATTTTCGACCTAGGGAGTTTAGCTCAGCTGGGAGAGCATCTGCCTTACAAGCAGAGGGTCAGCGGTTCGATCCCGTTAACTCCCATGATTAAGTAATGAGAACGTAAAGAAAAGCGTATGATTTTAGGAAATAGGTAAGAAATCCTGATTTCTTAAGCCATTTATCTAAATCCCTAGCTTTTTAGTTCGAATACAATTACTTGAATAGGTCCCGTGGTGTAGCGGTTATCACGTCGCCCTGTCACGGCGAAGATCGCGGGTTCGATTCCCGTCGGGACCGTTCAAAATGTCTGGAAGACATTTTGAAGTTGGAAATAAAGTAAGCGTAGCTTACATGATCAGTATAATAGTCCAGTGGACTATTTCAATCTGGAAAAAGAACAAATGCAGTTTGTGTTGGTTCTTTAAAGCCAAGAAGGACTCGTTAGCTCAGTTGGTAGAGCATTTGACTTTTAATCAAAGGGTCACTGGTTCGAGCCCAGTACGGGTCATAGATGCGGGTTTGGCGGAATTGGCAGACGCACCAGATTTAGGATCTGGCGCTTAACGGCGTGGGGGTTCAAGTCCCTTAACCCGCATAAGAGAGATAGGCCGGCTTAGCTCAGTTGGTAGAGCATCTGATTTGTAATCAGAGGGTCGCGTGTTCAAGTCATGTAGCCGGCATTAGCGAACGTAGTTCAGTGGTAGAACATCACCTTGCCAAGGTGGGGGTCGCGGGTTCGAATCCCGTCGTTCGCTTGAGGATTGCCGGGGTGGCGGAACTGGCAGACGCACAGGACTTAAAATCCTGCGAAGGGTAACCTTCGTACCGGTTCGATTCCGGTCCTCGGCATAAGAGAAGCACCCTTGGCTCAACTGGATAGAGTACCTGACTACGAATCAGGCGGTTAGAGGTTCGAATCCTCTAGGGTGCATAGCGATAGCATATACGGGAAGTAGCTCAGCTTGGTAGAGCACTTGGTTTGGGACCAAGGGGTCGCAGGTTCGAATCCTGTCTTCCCGATAGAGGGCGTTTTTTTATTTTGCTCAAGTCTTTTGGGGCTTTAGTAGATAAAAGAACAAATCTGAGGATTAAGCAGTGATTCTTTCTCATTGACTTCAGTTGATAAAAGCACCAAAAAGGTTGAGATCTTAGTCTCAACCTTTTTGATATTAACGACTTTTGAGTTCAAGATAACGTTTGTACCAAATATTAATATACGACTCTGAAAATGGCCCTTTTTCATTGTTAATCCAGTCTACAAGAATCTTCACATTTTCTTTGAGGATAAAATCGATATCCCCAGAATAGTGCATCTCTCGTTTATGTGTTTCATATTCATCAACGTCAAGCAATTTTTTTTCATGATTTTCAAATACCTTAACATCTAGGTCATAGTCAATATATTTAAGTGCCTCTTCATCCATAACATAGGGACTGGCTAAGTTACAGTAGTAGGAAACACCACTATCACGAATCATTGCGATGATGTTGAACCAGAATTTTTTATGAAAGTAAACAATAGCTGGTTCTCGAGTAACCCAACGACGGCCATCACTCTCGGTAACAAGGGTATGGTCATTAACACCGATAATAGCATTTTCAGTTGTTTTTAGTACCATAGTATCGCGCCATGTACGGTGCAAACTACCATCATGCTTATAACTCTGAATTGTAATAAAGTCGCCTTCTTTAGGTAATTTCATGGCAAAAACCTTCTACAATTAAGTTTATCTGTTATAGTTTAACATAATTTAGCCGAAAAAGCATTTTTTACGAAGAAGAAGTGCTTGAAAGCTCTTAGAATATATAGTGAATGGCAGTTATAAGTTTATAGATAGTCTCGCAAGGCTGATTCAATATCTGAATAATCATAACCTTTCCGAGCCAATGCTTGAATCAGATGTTGCTTGAGCTTGTAGTCACTATATTTTTTCTGGTACTTTGGGTAAAGCTTGTCTAATTCTCGATAAATTAACGTCATATCCCTGCTGCTATTCTTTTGAATATTTAGCTCATCTATAACTGCTCTGACAGTGCTAGTGTCGAACCCCTTTTGAAGTAATGATTGCTGTACCTTATCCTTTGTCGCCTTAGTAGGATAACGCCCTTCATACTTACGAAATAGCTTTTGTCCAACACGTTGAGCTAGGTCAAAAAAATCTTTCTCAGCCAAAATAGTTTCGCATACTGCTCTAGTAATCCCTTTTTGTTGAAGTTTTTGACTAAGAATAAAAGGCCCCTTGTCACCTGTATAAAAATTTTGATTGATGAAATTTTCAGCATACTGATAATCATCAATCCAGCGTTCTTCTTTGAGATTATCAAGTACTTTGAGAACGTTTAATTCACTAATATTATGTTGGGCGAGATAATTTTTTACCTCTTTTTGAGTTCGTGGTTTAAAAGAAAGAAAATAGAGGGCAAGATTCTTACCGTAGGAAAATTGGGAGAAAGATTGTATTATTTTTAACTGCTCGTCACTGATTTCCATCTGTTTTGATAGCATAAAATGTACAATGGTATCTTCGGTGATATAGAGACTTTCTTGATTATCAAGCTCTAAAAGATAGAGATGTTTTTTCTTTTCTATTTTAGTGATTTTCATAGGTTTATTATATCAAAAATGATAAAATGTTAGAGGTGTTGGCCTGCTTTCGGAAGTTGAACGAAGGAAAATTGTTCAATGTACCTTATGGGATTGTGGTAGTGTTATTAGAAAGGATCTGATAATGGTGAGTTTACAGGTTAAGCAGAGAATCCCTTTGAAAATAAAGCGTATGGGTATTAATGGTGAAGGAATTGGCTTTTACCAAAAAACCCTAGTATTTGTACCTGGTGCTTTAAAAGGGGAGGAAGTCTTCTGTCAAGTTACGGCGGTAAAGCGAAATTTTGTTCAAGCAAAATTATTACAGATTAATAAGAAATCTAACTTTCGTGTACAGCCTCAATGCCCTGTTTATGAAAAATGTGGAGGATGTCAAATTATGCATCTTCGCTATGATAAGCAGTTAGATTTCAAAGATGATATCCTAAGGCAGGCTCTGAAAAAATTTAAACCGGCCGGTTATGAAAGATATGAAATCCGTCATACAAAAGGAATGAAAAAACCTGACCATTACCGTGCAAAGTTACAGTTTCAGACACGCTACTTTGGAGGGAGTGTCAAAGCAGGTCTTTTTGCGGCCAATTCTCATCGCTTGGTTCCACTGGATAATTGTTTAGTACAAGATAAATTAACCCAAAAAATTGTAAATAAAGCGGCAGTGTTATTAGGCAAATATCAGATTCCAATTTATGATGGACGAAAAAAAGCGGGTGTACGGACAATCATGGTACGTAAAGCACAAGCTAGTTCCCAAGTTCAGCTTATTTTTATCACGAGTTGTTCTTTACGCTTGTCAGCACTAGTAAAAGACTTACATTTGGCCTTTCCTGAGCTTATTTCAGTTGCAGTTAACTATAATTATTCAAAGTCTAGTGATATTTATGGAGATAAGACGGAAATCATATGGGGGAAAAATAGCATTCAGGAAGGGGTATTAGACTATAGTTTTTCTTTATCACCACGTGCTTTTTATCAACTTAATCCTCAGCAGACTCAAGTCCTTTATAATGAAGCTGTTCAAGCCATGGATCTAACACCAGATGATCATCTGATTGATGCCTACTGTGGAGTCGGCAGCATTGGCTTAGCTTTTGCAGGAAGGGTAAAATCTGTTCGTGGGGTAGATATTATCCCTGAAGCTATTGAAGATGCTAAGCAAAATGCTAAGGACATGGGGCTTGGTAATACCTACTATGAAGTAGGTCAGGCAGAAGAAGTTATCCCTAAATGGTATGCCGAAGGGTACCATCCCACTGCCCTCATTGTTGATCCCCCTAGGGTGGGATTAGACAAAGGTTTGTTAGAGACCATTGTTCGATATGCTCCTGAAAAGATGGTATATGTTTCCTGTAATGCCTCAACTTTAGCACGGGATTTGGTGACTTTAACTTCTACCTATGAGGTAGACTATATTCAATCTGTTGATATGTTTCCACATACCGCCAGAACTGAAGCTGTTGTAAAATTAAATAGGAAGTATTAAAAGCATTAAGAAATAAAGCTGTGTAAGAGCTTGTTCAGTCTTCATTTATATTTTTGAATAAGTTCTTAACGAGGTAGTTGACTAACTTTTGTTTAATCGCAAGAGGAAAGCGAGAATTTAACCATCCGGGAGTCTTGAAAAAGTGGAAATATTCAGCCAGCTGTAGAGGCTCGGGTGATCTGAGGATGACTATTTGAGTTGTTAGCCCTAAAACAAAAGATAGGAAATAGATTGGGGGAGGGGCGTTTTAGGTCATGCCCTAGGAACTAGAGAGTGAAGAAAGCTAAAAAATTCTAATTTTGGCTCTCTTCACTCCTATTTTTAACAAAAAGAAAATTTTTAGAATACAAATATTACAATTAGATTAAAAAAGTTACAAAAATATGTTGACACGATATATCAGCTGTTTTATAATTAAAGAAAAGTAGGAGGATTTTCAAATAATGAAAAAAACATATAAACTTGCTGCTGTTCTTACCCTTAGTTCAATGTTCTTCTTAAGTGCTTGTCATAAGGAGACTTCTCAAAATAAACCTAATCAAAGCTCAGAAAAAACGGGCCAAACAAATAATAATATTAAAAAAAATAATAGTGGTTCTTATACTAATCGGGAATCTAGTAGTACTTCCTCTCCCGCCACGTCTTCACAGAGAGAATCTGGAGAAAATAACAATCAAGAAAACTCTTCATCCAGTATCAATGTCTCAGCAATTGCTAATGGCGACTTTTCTAGTGTAGCAGGAACTTGGCAAAATGCTAATGGAGATACCTTGGTATTTGACAATAATGGTTTGGTATCCGATACTCAGTTTATCCAGTCCCAAGGGGTATCTGGTGAAAAAGCCTTATTTACCATAGGTCAGAAAGATTCAGAAGTGGGCAGTGCTGCCCTATTTATGATCCCAAAAGGAGTTGCTTCTACTGCTGGAGCAACTTTTGATCAAGATGTAATAACAGTAGGACAGGGCGCTTCGTCAGATGAGACTCCCTATTATAAGACTAGTTAGTTCAGTCGTTAAAGTAGTTCGTATCAAAATTGCTATTACAAATACATTTCAAAATTACATTAATATGTTGACAACGTTTTTCGATTTATCTATAATAAGGGCAATTATGAAAATGAGAGGAGTATATAAATGAGAAAAGATTTATCATGGAGTGAAAAACAACGTTTTTCAATTCGAAAGTATTCACTAGGAGCTGCTTCTGTCTTAATTGGGGCTAGTTTGTTAATAGGGAATCAAGTTTTGGCAGATGAACAAGCTGCTCCCAATGATTCGACCCCTGATACTACAGTTCAAACAGTAGCCGTCAATGATGAGGGGCAAAATGTAGTTACTGACACTGAGATTGATAACTTACAAGAAAATAAAACAGCAGAGGATGCTGCAAGTCAGGCAGATATAAAAGAAGGTCTAGTTACTAACGAAGCTGCTTCGGCCACAGTTGATAAAGCGACACAGACTGATGGTAATACGACTCCCCCTGTAGCCGCTAATCAAAATACAGAATCAGCTTCAAGTGCTTCTGATACTAGTGAAGTTACTTTACCCACACTGGAGCGTTATACTTTTGATAAAGAAGTAGAAGTTAAGAGCGAACCCAAGGTAACTGCAAAAACGGATTTTACCTTTAAACAAGGGGAAAGTATTAACTATGATAAGCGTCTCCAAACGGACGGTTATAACTGGATCAGTTACGTTTCTTATAATGGGAATCGCCGTTATGTTATGCTGGATAAACTGGCAGCACCGGAGCCTCAGCCAAGTGAACCTAAGTTAACGGGGCAAATTAGCTTTGAAAATCAGACAGAACAAGGATTTGATATCCGCATATCTAATGTTTCAGATGATAATGGAGTTCTTGCTGTTAAGGTACCTATTTGGACAGTTAAAAATGATCAAGATGATTTGATTTGGTATGATGGTGTCAAACAAGATGACGGCACTTACAAGGTTGCTGTTAAGTTGGCTGATCATAAAAATGACAAGGGTGATTATCTCGTACATCTTTACTATGTTGAAAATGATGGTAGGATGGTTGGCATTACCGAAGCCAAGTATACAGTTGAAGAAACAACCTCGCAAGTCACCCGTACAGGAACTCTTTCCTTTAGCAACCAGGCTAATGGTGATTTCGATGTAATTATCTCCGATGTTTCAGACAGTGCAGGCCTTAAGGCTGTTAAGGTACCGGTTTGGACAGATGATAATGGTCAAGACGATTTGGTTTGGTATGATGGTGTCCAACAAGGAGATGGCACTTATAAAGTAAGTGTGAAGCGTTCAGATCATAAGGATGAAACAGGTCTTTATCAGATACATCTTTACTATGTTGAAAATGACGGTCAGATGGTTGGAATTACCAATGGACAACATACACCTGAGGTAAAAAAAGAAGAAAATAAACTAACAGGTACTATCACTATTCAAAATCAAACTGCTGATGGTTTTGAAGTCGTTGTTACAAATGTTGCTGATAGCAAGGGAATAAAGGCTGTTAAAGTTCCTGTCTGGACGGAACAATCAGATCAGGATGATGTTGTTTGGTATGATGCTACTAAACAAGATAATGGCGACTATATGGCTGTCGTTAAAACTAGTGAACATAAAGGAGAACACGGCGATTACAACATCCATCTCTACTACGTTGAGGATGATGATAGAATGGTCGGTGTAGCTGCTACCAAGACCACAGTTCCTCAGCCAGAGGAGGAAGCGGATTATGAAAGTACTCTTCCCTCATTGAGGAGTTATACCTTTGTTAAACAAGTAGATGTTAGAAATTCCCCTCAGGTAGCTTCTGATGTTGTCTTTACTTTTGATGCCGGAGAAAGTATTAATTACGATAAAATTTTGAGAAAAGATGGACATAATTGGATTTCTTATGTCAGCTATGGTGGTCAACGGCGTTACATAGTTATTGATTAGTCCTTATAATAAACCTTTCTATAGATAATCATCACTTCAATATCAGAGGTGATGATTTTTTAGAAGTTGGGAATAACTGCTTTCCCATAGGAATCCTAGAAAGTAGGGATTTTGACAGCCTTGTGAATTTGTGATACTATGGGACGAGAAAGTAGAGTAAAGTATGTATCGCGTATTAAGTATTGATGGTGAGGTCATAGTTCTCGCTAATACAGAAGGTCATGTCAAACGAGTGGAACGTTCGTCTTTTAGCTTTGACCCTAGATTGGGAGACAGGGTTGACCTTTACTATGACGAAAACGATGATGTTATCGCGACAAGAGCCAAGTTGACAGATAAAGGATCGGGTTCTCGAGCAATTAGATCAACGCTTCTGCAAGGAATTTTCGACCTCTTCACAGAAGTTTTAACAATCCATAATGACCAAGTTGGGAATATCCAGAAGATTTTATCCCAACTCTTCATAGCCTTCTTCATGGTTTGGGCTTTGGTTGGTGTCGTCGTAGTTGAGCTGGTTATCTTAATAGAATCACTCGTAATTTGGGCTTACCAGTTTATTGTGATTGCTATCAAGTATTTGCATGATATTATTTCCAAAAAATTAAAAGAGCGAGCTAAAAAACAAGCTCAGCGACAGACTTATATGGCTTATAGTGATTCCGTTTATAACCAAGAGTATGGCGATACTATCAACTCGGAAGCTTATGCTGACTATGAATATGAAGATGATTCTTATATTATTGACTTAGACTCCTTAGAATTGTCGCCCGATGAGCGTGACAAAGAGGACACGGATTACTCCAATTAGAAGGCAAGGCAGTCGGTAAAGGAAAAACTGCTTCACTGTCATTAAGTTAAAATCTCTAAGATTCGTCTTGAATCCTGATGTAGTGAGTGATAAAAAATTCAAGGAGGTTGAGACAAAAGTTCTCAGCCTTATTTATTTGGTTAATTTTATTTGCTAGGCGCAGTGGGTTGGGAGAAAAACTGGTTGACTCTGCCAAGAAGTCTTTCCCCTGCACAGTTCATTAGATGCTTTAGCACCAATGAACCACTGCTGGTTGGATATCCTTATCTTGGGGCGTTTCCCTATCTTTAGGTGCCCCCTTAAACAGTCCACTGGACTGTTTAACTACCACACAAATGATAGCTCCAACAGTTTGGGGAACTGTTGGAGGAGATCCAATTCTATGAATGTTAGCTCATGTTAATCCCTTTTTAATTGAGAAATAAAGCTTGTAAAGCAAGTGTCAAAATGCTCCGATGGAGTTTGGCAGTCTGGGGATAGACTGCCAAAGCCTGCCAGTTAAAAACAGAATAGTGGCAGAGGCCTGAGCCTTAAAATAAGAAAGCGAGGACAATCAAATTCTTTAAATTATTGACTTCTTTCCCCCACACTTTTTTAGCAGAAATAGGGCTTGACTATAAGCCAATTGATTTCTAAATAGTGTAGAAATCATGATTGAACCTTTCTTTATAGGTGAAATTTTGCTAAAATGATAAAGAAATAAACATTAATAGAGGTAAGATATGTCACAATTTTTAGTTTTTGGTCACCAAAATCCTGATACCGATGCTATTGCATCATCCTACGGCTGGGCTTATTTGGAGCGTACAGCTTTTGGACGTGATGCGGAAAGTGTAGCTCTTGGGACGCCAAATGAAGAAACTGCTTTTGTTCTCGATTATTTTAGTGTTGAAGCGCCACGTGTTGTTGAATCTGCTAAGGAAGAAGGCGTTAGCCAAGTTATCTTAACAGACCACAACGAATTCCAGCAATCTATTTCAGATATTCACGAAGTAGAAATCGCAGCTGTTATCGACCACCACCGTGTGGCCAACTTTGAAACGGCCAACCCGCTTTACATGCGTGTGGAACCAGTTGGATCAGCTTCTTCAATTGTTTATCGTGCTTTTAAGGAAAACAATGTTGAAGTGCCAAAAGAAGTAGCCGGTCTTCTCCTATCAGGTCTTATCTCTGATACCCTTTTGCTTAAATCACCAACTACTCACGAAACAGATCCACAAGTGGCTGAAGAGCTAGCCGAACTTGCCGGTGTTAATCTAGAAGAATATGGCTTGGCTATGCTGAAAGCAGGGACTAACCTTTCAAGCAAATCAGCTGAAGAACTGATTGATATTGATGCTAAGAGTTTTGAGCTCAACGGTAACAATGTGCGCGTGGCTCAGGTCAACACGGTTGATATTAATGAAGTTTTGGATCGCCAAGCTGAAATCGAGGAAGCTATTAAGACCTCACAAGAAGCTAATGGCTACTCAGATTTTGTTTTGATGATTACAGATATTCTCAATTCAAACTCAGAAATCCTAGCCTTGGGTAGCCATATGGATAAGGTTGAAGCAGCCTTCAATTTCAAATTGGAAAACAATCATGCCTTCCTTGAAGGGGCTGTATCACGTAAGAAACAAGTGGTTCCGCAGTTGACGGAAAGTTTTAACGGATAAAAACATATTAAGATTAGTAGTGAGGAAATCTCCGACGGGAGAGGGGCTTTACTACTTTTTCTTTATGATGAATTGCAATAATAAGTGCAACTTTTTTAAAACTCATTTAACAGTGCCTCAAAAGATGTTCTGTAACCTAAACATTTTCGTGGGCGTTGGTTAATTTCAACTAAAGCTGAATACAATTCTTCATCGCTTATCAAGGATAAGTCAGTTTTCTTGGGAAAGTATTCTCTAAGTAGCCCATTTGAATTCTCGTTACTCCCTCTTTGCCAAGAGGAGTAGGCATCTGCGAAGTAAAAATCAATACCTAACTCTTCGACCTTTGGATAACAAGTGAATTCCTTCCCACGATCTGATGTGAACGTTTTTAAGAGATCTTTTGGGAAAAGTTGACAGAGTTGTTGAATAGCTGAAAACATAGAAGCGGCTGTTCGATCGGGTATTTTGAAAGCTAGATAAAACCGAGACTTGCGCTCTACAAAGGTAGCTAAACACCCCTTGCTCTTTCCACGAGAAGAGACGACAGTATCTAATTCCCAATGACCAACAGTCCCTCTATTTTTGACTTCTTTAGGCCGTTTAGAGATCGGGTGAAAAGGCAACAGTTTTCTGTACAAAATTTATAAAGTGTTTTTGTTAAGCGATGATTCGCTTCGTCATGGGTGTTTGGTAGTTGAGACTACCGTGAATGCGGTGATGATTCCACCAGTGGACATAATCTTTCGTTTTTAGGGTTAATTCTTCTAGCGAATGGAAGGTCTCTTGGTTGATAAACTCCAGTTTGAAGGAACGATAAGTGCTCTCAGCTACGGCATTATCATAGGGACAACCAGCCTGACTTAGAGACCGAGTGATGCCAAACGCCGCCAACATCCCATCAATCAGAACATTGTCAAACTCCTTGCCACGATCAGAATGGAATAGCTTCACTTTGCTTAGCGCATAAGGAATGCTTTGAATGGCTTGTTTGACGAGCTCTGCCGTCTTGTGCCAACCAACTGCCAGGCCAATCATTTCACGATTGAAGAGGTCAATAATGAGGCAAACATAAGCCCAGCGACTGTCAACGCGGACATAAGTCAAGTCAGTCACAAGCGCTTCCAGTGGTCTTTCTTGGTTGAATTGTCTGGCTAAATGATTTGGAATGAGTGCCTCATTTTTCCCTTTAGAATACGGCTTGAAGGCAGCCTTCTGGTAAACCGAAACGAGATTCAATCTCTTCATGATGCGACGAATCCGACGGCGAGACAGGGTTATGCCTTCAGATTCCAGACACTTCTTGATTTTTCTAGCACCATATCTAGATTTACTGTCAAGAAAGAGACGCTTAACCATTTCTTCAAGATTCTCTTCAGATACTGGTTCTACAGCTTTGTAATAATAGCTAGAGCGAGGAATGTTCAAACAACGACACATAGCGGAAATGCTGTATTTGTCTTTGTTCGCAGTGATTATTTCCCTTTTCGTGCCATAATCACTGCCGCTTGCTTTAGGATATCTACCTGCATTTCCAACTCTTTGTTACGTTTCCTGAGTGCGATCAGCTCACGCTGTTCATCGGTAAGGTTATCGACAGTTTTGAAGGAACCAGTCGTTCGTGCCTGTTTGACCCACTTGTCAAAGGTTGAAGGGGTTAGCTCATATTCTTTGATGAGCTCGCTGCGTTTCATACCTGCCTTGTGAAGGTCAACGATTTGTTGTTTAAAGTCATCTGTGAAATGACGGCGAATTTTTCTAGACATATCTGTTCTCCTATTTTCTTTAGTGTAGAACACTTTATCATTTCTGTCTAGTTTAATGTAACCTATTCAATGTATTATCTCGCTACGCCTAAGAAACTTTACCGATTATACTTCTACCCAAAATCGTTAAAGTCGTCTGTGCCATATTATTGTAACACCTTATCACAAAATAAGGTGTTGCCTTTTCAATGTAATACCTGTGGTGCTAGTTGAAATATCTGCAGTTATGTGCAAAGAAAGCTTGCTGTAAAAACAATTCCATTCCAGTAAGACTTCTAGCTAGTGGTCTTTCAATATCAAATAAACGACAAAGTGAC
>NZ_JBZFUL010000023.1:0-26169 GCF_058314515.1 Streptococcus sp. ELY_137 | reverse complement strand
AAACACCTTATCAGCTATAGCTGATAAGAGAAATAGAATTCCTAGAAAATCTTTAAATTATCAAACCCCTTATCATGTTTTTCTGAGTCAGGTGAAACTGTCCAACTTAATTTGACAATTTAAGTCTATAAAAAATAGCCAAAATTGAGAGATAGAATGAATTTTTTTGAATCTATCTCTTAATTTTGGTGAAAATCACAAGATATTGTTTGAAAATTTGCTCACTATCTTAAAGAATATGAAATTTAGCGGATAAGGTGAAATGCTAAATTCTAGGTATACAAAAAAGCCAGCCCAACTGCTGACTTTTCTCTCTCTCGACATCTGAACTAGAGGCGAATTTTGTTTCAGAGTCATGATTTTACCATCTGGTGACATCAGCTTTTTACGTCTCATTCTCTTGACGTAAATCCCTTAGCTGGCTCTCCCTCATCTCGAGCATGGCTTTTTCGACTGGGGTCCAGTCTCCAAATAAGGCTTCTTGGAGGATACGGGATGCAGAACCGTGATTTTTTTCAGAGTCATAGAGACACTGCTTATCTCTATGATAGAGCTGGATGCGATCGAATGTTTGAGCTTCTTCTAATGCTCTTAGGTTTTCGACGAGATTGTCAACGATTAAATCATGATGCTCTTTTGGTATCGCTCTGGCTTGATTAGGATCCTTGCTATAGAGCTCTTGATAGCGAAGCTGAGTGCTCAGGTAAGACAGCTCAGGTTTGGTTGCCATAATGGCCAGCGAGACCATATAACCACGCTTTTTCAGAAGACTTGCTGTTGATTCGGGAACCTCAATGGTTCTAAGGGGCCCCTCGATAAGGAGATGATAACCGCGCTGGCTGAGTTCATCGACTAAGACTTCAACCATGGCTCCCGCAAATCCTTTGGTATGGTCGATACTGTCCTTGCCGTACTTTTTCTGAAGAGAAAGATAGTAAGGGTGTTGAGGGCGAAAACTATCACCATCAATGATAATGATATTCCCTCGAAATTCTCTTTGCTTGATCCGATGAATGGTCGTTTTACCAGCCCCGCTTTGACCGCCTAGTAAGATAGCCTGCGGTTTATCTGAGGAAATCTTGTTGCGCGTTAATGCGCGTAGGTTTCGGCTGAGGGCTCGGTCAAAATCTGCCTGATGGTATCGACCTAAGTCCATCAAGCCACCACCGGATGATGGGCTGTATCTAGCATACGCTCAATACCGTCAAGATAACCAGTGTAGCGCTCTAACTCTTCAAAAGTGTTAATGAGATAGATTTGCGTATTGAGTAAATCTGATAGATCATCGCTCATGATGACCCATGGATTGCTGGTATCATCAAAAGGAATAGCTTTAGCCTCTTGGTAGCGATAAAGGTTTGCTAGGACAGCTGACGCACGCTCCTTGAAGACTTCTATCTTGAGGGTGAGCTGATAATCTCCAACAGGTGTCAGGAGCTTGTCCTCACCCACTAGGCTAAGATAGGATACATTAAAAACATGGCAGATACGATCGATTAAGGCTGTTGAGACTGAACTGGTTCCGTTTTCGTAGCGACTGAGACTGTTGCGTGACACACCGAGTTTCTCAGCAAACTGGGGCTGTGTCAGGCCAAGGGATTTGCGAAGCGTTTTAATATTTTCACCGATCATAAAATCCTCCTTATTAAGATACCAAGCCGTGAAGCATCACATTAATTTTTATCATTATACCATAAAACGCACCAAATTTGGTGCGTTTTATATTATTCACTAGAAGAAATAGACCTGACATGCATGATGGAGGGGATGTCTAGATTTGGGAGAGGCAGCCAATTCACCGTAGTGATTGGCATAGCAAACTACCATAGTAGTTTGTGTAGTAGAGCAAGACCTAAGGTCTTAGCGATACTTTGTCAATTGAACACGAAGCTAATCTCCTTGAAAAAAGATCGACTTCCTTGTGTCCAAGGACACGGCGTCACCTTCCTAAAATCCTAGTCGCTTTTTACGCCCTTTGTATCTTAATAAACTGAACGCGCCTACGACTCTGTGGAAAAAGATAAAGTCTCCTAGATGCTTAGGGCATCTGCGTCAACTTTCCTATTTTCCTTTGAGTCTTCCATTGATGCTTGTTTGGCAAGCTCAATTTCCAACCTCTAATTATCCACTGGATAATTAGAGCGGCTTAGTATCTTATTACTACCGTCTCAGTCGCAATGGTTCGATGATGTTTTCGACTAGGTCCATGCAGGCTTTTTTGATTGCTTTTTGGTAGAGGAGGGGATTGAGGGGTTCTGCGACTTGATTTTTATAGTCTGGATAGCGCTGGCTGGCCTTGAGCTGGCTTTCACCTTCTTGCTTTTTACGGCCCTTTTGGTAGTGGGTGACTAGGTAGCTGAGTTCATCTTCGCCCATATACCATTTCTTAGCTAGATCTGCGACATGGCCGTGGATAACCTCTGCGACCATGTCGTCTAAGACTGCTGTCAGGGAATGACCGCGGTAGCTTTCAGGATCCATCTGAATCTGGTGCCAGAGGGTGGACATGACGCTGGCGAGACTGCTGTTGGTTTTAGCGAGATTGGCGATATAGTCATCGATAGCTGCTAAGTCCTTGTCTGAGAGGTCGGCGGCTTCTTGGCCCTCCTGCGGAATCAGGGCTTGGATAAGGGAGAGGATATACTCGTAGTTGATTTCATCGACATGGACGGACTCGATCTCGTAGAGATAGTTGATGGGTTCTTCTTCGTCTGCACCTTCTTCTTCTCGTCGGCGCTTGAGCTCGGCGAGGACATTTTGGTAGACGCCCATGTAGGACTCGAGTTGATCGGTGCTAAGACCGTACTCGGCATAGAGGGTCTCCTCGTCGTACTCTTGGTAGACTTGGATAGAGGCGAATGTCCTGTCAAATTCCTGAAAGGCCTTGGCAAAGACCTTGAGCTCTTGGGTTGTAGCACCTTCTGGTGTGATTCCCAGACTGGGCTCATCGCTGACATGGCTGCGAAAGGCTGCTAGCTTAACCTCAAAGTTGTCCTTCTCCTCCTGCCAGTCTGGGGCTAGGACGCTGGTCTGACCGCCATTTGAGTAGAGCTGGAGGGCATTATCGACGGCTGCTTTAAAGCTATTTGGTACTTGAAAGGTGATGATCTGGCCGTGGAGTTTGTTCCTGTCAAAGATCCGATTGGTACGGCTAAAGGCCTGAATGAGATCCTGAGGCTGCATGGGCTTGCGGTCGATAAAAAGGGTGGACAGACAAGGCGCATCAAAGCCGGTCAAAAGACGATTGACCACGATGACCAGATCCAGCTGCTCGGCTCGAAAGAGGTACTTGTCCTTCTTGCGAGCTAGGCGGTTGTTGACGTCGGTGTTGTAACTGCGCAAGTCAGCTGTTGTAAAGTGGGTGCCAAACTCAGCATTGTAATCAGCTAGTGCTGCTTGCATCTTCTCTTGATTTGAGTGGGAATCTTCTTCATTTTCGGTGACTGAGTAGGTGATGGCGACCTTGGGAAAATCAGGGAGCACACGCTTAATGGACTCATTGATCTTGATAGAAGCCTGGCCCTTCTTGATGCGCTTGAGGAGGTCGTAGTATTTCTGCGCCATAGCGATGGATTTGACGGTCAGGATGGCATTGTAGGTCTTGCCGACCCCATTTTTGAAACCGAGGGGACCCTTGGAGTGATTGATAATGGTATCAAGTACCTGCAGCATGTGCTCTTCATGCTCATAGGCCTCATCTGCGATAGTCTTTTCATCAGCTCCGTCATCAAGTACAAGGGTACTTTTGTAATCAACTTTGAAGCCCAGAACGGCACCGTCATGGATGGCCTCCTTGACCGTATACTCGTGGAGCTTGCGACCGTAGAGTTCCTCGGTGGTTTGCGCCAGATTACCCAGCTGCTGACGCTTATTCTCACCAAAGATAGGTGTCCCTGTAAATCCGTACCAGAGGGCATTGACAAAAAATTGCGAGATAGCCTGATGAGCCTGCGGAGTCACCGCACGGTGACACTCATCGACCACGAAAGCGACTTTTAGCTGCTTGATTTTCTGAGCGTCCTTGCTGTAGCGACCTTCGCCAATCTTGCGCATGAGGGTGGAGAGCTTTTGAATAGTGGTTACGACCACACGCTTGTCATCAGCCGTCAAACGCTTGACCAGATCGTGGGTGCTGTCGGTCTCATCGATATCGATGACATCATTGGTCGCATAGGACATGAAGCTCGAGGTCGTCTGCTGGTCTAGGTCGCGGCGATCCACGACAAAGATGGTCTTTTTGATGGAGGGAATCTGCAGGAGATTGCGAGCTACCTTGTAGGAGGTCAGGGTCTTACCAGAACCTGTGGTATGCCAGACATAACCCGACTCCTGCTTCTTGCTGGCCTCCTGAACTGCCTCAATGGCGTGGATCTGATAGGGGCGCAGCAAGATCAAGGCCTTCTTATCATCATCGATCACCGAATACTGCATGACCATCTGGTGGGCGCGCGGAATCGAGAGGACTTGCTGGGTAAAGGCAAAGAGGTCTTCGACAGGCTGGTTCTTTTCGTCCACCCACTTAGTCAGAAATTTTTTATTGAGTTTGTCGGCCTTGGCAGCTGCAATATAGCGCGTGTTGGTCTTATTGGAGATGACAAACATCTGGATACTGGAGTAGATCCCACGAAACTTCCCCTCACGGTCGTATTTCTGGATTTGGTTGAAGGCCTCATCTATCGAATGACTGGCAGTCTTAAGCTCGATATGGATGAGCGGCAGGCCATTGATCAGCAAGCTGACATCTGTCCTGCGGTCACGCTCAAGCTCTTTTGAGCGATTGCGGACAACCTGATGGACCACCTCATAGGCAGATTTCCCGCCTGCAACATTGTCACGCCAGATCACCGAGAGGCGGGCATTGTCCAAAGAGGCATCCTCACGCTGGAGGTCGACCTTGGCAATACCATTTTCACCGACCAGCCACTTGGCAGCCTCGTAGTAGCTGGTGAAGTCCAGCTGTCCCTTGATCTGCTCCTTTTCCTGATTAGTCAGGGGATGGCCGTTGAGAGCTGCGGTATTATTTTGTTCCAGCTTGGCAAAGAAATTACCCCAAAGATCTTCTTCTGTGCGCAGGTCATCGCGCAGGCTCCACTGACTTTCGCCTGTTATCAATCGTTCAATGAGCTGTTCCTCAATCACCAGCTCATTTGTCACTGTAATCGCCATAGTCATCACTTTCTAATCTTATACTATCTTTATTATTATAGCATAGGAGAGGTTAAGGAAACATAAACCTTGGAAGATAAAGCCGCTAAAATCAAAAAAGCGCTCCAAACGTTAGTTTTTTGGACTAACTCTTAGGGCGTCTTTTCTTATGAAGTTTTTCTGCTAGGCACCGATTCTGTCAAAATTTGGATTTAGCTAGACCCTAGGATAAGATTGTAAACAAGAACTGCAGCTAGGGCGATAGGGTTGGGGCTGGACTAAAGACCGTTACCTATTTTTCAATGCCTAAGTCCTTTAATTGCTCTAAGATGCTTTCTGTGTCTGCACCAGCCTGTAAGAGTGCGGCGGCAGCATAGGCTCCTTCAACGATAGGGACATCCTTGATATGGATGATTTTTTCTGAAAAATCAGCGACCATTTCTAGGTTCATTTTAGCACTGCCTAGATCAAAGAAGGCCAAGAGCTCATCTCGTGAATTGCTTTCGATGACCTTTTGAACCTGATCAAAGCTGGTACCGATACCACCGTCCTCTGTGCCTCCGATAGCAGTGATTTCGACATCGCTGGCGACTTCCTCGATGAGATCAACAAGACCTTGAGCGATATTCTTTGAGTGTGAGACTATAACAATTCCTGCTTGTGCCATACTAGTCACCTGCTTCCACTAAAGCTTCAAAAAGGTAGCCGGATGAGCAGGTCCCGGGATCGATATGCCCAATGGAACGCTCACCCAAGTAAGAGGCACGTCCCTTGGTTGCCCTGATAGGGGCAGAATCCTCAACATACTGATGGATATTGTCTAGTGAGAGCTGTTCGGTACGTAAGTCTTCTAGAACCTTTACCCAAATGTCAACCATGGTTTTTTCGCCGACTTCTGCCTTGCCGCGCTTCTGGATCATCTCCAGTCCTGCTGCAACCGCCTCAGCTACGGAGTCACTGGTTTGAAAAGACTTGGTAAAGCCCATAAAGGCTGAACCGTAAAGGGGGCCTGAAGCACCGCCAACCTTGCTGAGGAGCTGCATTGAGACTACTTTAAAGACCTCAGCTGGATTAGCGAAATCTTTGCCTTCTAGATTTTCCATGACTGCAGCCATACCTCTTGCCATATTGCCTCCGTGGTCACCATCACCGATTGGCGTATCTAGCTGGGATAGGTAATCTTTATTGGCTTGAACCTTGTCATTAAACAATGACATCCATTTGATAGCTAATTCTGTATTCATATTAATCTCCTTACCAGGCAATTGTCCTAACAGGCGCCTCTAGTGCTTCTAGCCAAGTCTCGTCTTCCAGACGCACCAAGGTCAATGATAAACCAGCCATATCAATGGAGGTCATGACATTGCCCAGTTTTTTATAGGCGACCTGTATCTTTGCTTCTTCTAAAAGTTTCGCGAGGTCATTGGCGAAGATATAGAGTTCCATCAGCGGTGTTGCTCCCATACCATTGACGAGGACAGCATATTTTTCACCTTCTTTTGGTTGGAAAGAATCCACCAGCTTTGTCACTAATTCTTTAGCGAGCTCGGCAGATGGTTTCATCTTTTCCCGCTGGTAACCAGGTTCGCCGTGGATACCGATGCCGTATTCGATTTCATCATCGGCGAGCTCAAAGCCTGGTTTACCAACTTCTGGAACTGTTGCACCGCTTAGGGCCAAACCGACAGTATGGATATTGGGAACCAGACGGTCTGCTAGCTCCTTAATCTCTTCCAGACTTTTTCCGCTGCGAGCTGCATGGCCTAGAATTTTATGAACGAGAACGGTTCCTGCAACGCCGCGGCGTCCTTGGGTATAGAGACTGTCCTCGACAGCGATATCATCATCGACGACGACACTGGCGACAGAGATATCTTCCATTTCGGCCAGTTCTTGAGCCATTTCAAAGTTCATGACATCGCCTGAATAGTTCTTGATAACCATGAAGACGCCTGCGCCCTCGTCGGCTTCTTTGATGGCTGCTAAGACTTGATCAGGAGTCGGTGAGGTAAAGACTGGTCCGCAGACAGCTGCAGAGAGCATGCCTTCTCCGACAAAGCCTGCATGAGAGGGCTCATGCCCGCTGCCACCACCAGAAATAAGCGCTACTTTCCCTGTTTTCGGGGCGTTACGGGCGATGATTTCCAACCCATCTACACGGTGAAGGAGCTCACCATGTGCAAAGACCATACCTTCCAACATTTCAGTGACAACAGCTCGAGGATCATTAATAATTTTTTTCATAAGTCCTAACTCCTTTGTTCTTCTTTATGCTTTTATTATAGTAAAGCGTTTGCAAAAAAGAAAGGGACAACTCTTAATGGCGTCCCTTTCTTTTTAAATGACAAAATAGAAAAATACTGAAGGGGTGAGTTTAGCACAAGTATCGCTATTCTTTTGCAAATAGTACAGTGAAAAAATTCAAAAAATCATAGGCTTTAAATTTACATAATTATATTTCCACCATATTTACTTTGCTGCTTAGCTTACTTGTTTACTCGTGGAGCTCTAGGGGCAGACCGTCGGGATCCTTGAAAAAGGTCATCTTTTCACCAGTGAAGCTATCACGGCGGATAGGTTCGCAGGTGATTCCCATAGCTTCAAGCTCAGCTACAAGGGCTTCGATGTTCGTAACACGAAAGGCCAGATGGCGCAGGCCTGCTGCCTCTGATACTGCTTCTGGATAGCCGACACGCTTGGGCGGTGCCTGATAGGCAGGATCGCTGGTCTTGTTGCCAAAAATCTCCAGCTCAATGTCTCCGCACTTGAGATCCAATTTGTAGTCGTGACGCTCGGGGCGGTGGTTTTCTCGGATAATGTCAAAACCTAGTTTATTGACATAGAAGTCCCGAGACAGCTCATAATCTGAGACGATAATGGCAATGTGGTGAATAGCATTTAGCTGCATAGGCAATTCTCCTTAAGATTGAGTTTGAGCGGTCTGCATGTCATAGTAGACACCCTTCTTTCTCATAAGTTCCTGATGGCTGCCATGCTCGACGATATCACCATCCACCATAACCAAAATTAGGTCTGCTGTCTGGATGGTCGACAGACGGTGGGCTATGACAAAGCTGGTCCGCCCCTTCATCAAGGTTTCAAAAGAATCCTGAATCAGACTTTCGGTTCGCGTATCAATGGATGACGTTGCCTCGTCTAAAATCAAGATTTTAGGGACAGCAACAAAAATTCGAGCGATCGTCAAGAGCTGACGCTGACCTTGTGAGAGTGAACTGCCAGCATCGGCCAAATAGGTATCATAGCCGTCTGGCAGCTGGCGAATAAAGAAATCGGCATTAGCCGCCTTGGCCGCTTCGACAACGAGCTCACGCGTGGCATTGGGATGGCCGAAGGCGATGTTATCATGAATGGTCGCAGCCTGCAGCCACGTTTCTTGCAAGACCATACCGATCTGGCGACGCAGGCTGCTGCGAGTATAGTTAGTGATGGGCTTGCCATCCAGCAATATTCGACCTGAGGACACTTCATAAAAACGCATGAGTAAGTTGATCAAGGTTGATTTACCGGCACCAGTTGGCCCGACGATGGCAACGCGGCTGGCAGCCGGTACAGAGATATTGAGATCCTTTATCTGGGTCTTATAAGGTGTATAGCCAAAGCTTACATGCTCAAAAGAGATCTGACCTTCCACCTGATCGCTCCTCAACTCTTCATGTCCCGTCTCGACTAGACTGTCCTGATCTAAAACTTGATAAAGGCGTTGAGCACAGGCCAGTGCTCCCTGCAGTTCTGCCAGCACAGACGAAACGTCGTTGAAGGGCTTGGTATACTGGGTCACATAGTTTAAAAAAGTGGTCAGCTGGCCGATGGAAAAGGCGCCGCTCATAATCCGCAGGGCTCCGACAGCTGCTAAGAGAGCATAGATGAGGGCATTGATAAAGCGTGTTGCCGGATTGACAGTCGAGGAATAAAAGATAGCGCTCTGCGAGTAGTCAGCATAAGTGTCATTGACCTTAAAAAATTGCTGAATAAACTGCTCCTGCGCATTAAAACTTTGAATCAGACTTTCTTGATTGAGGCTCTCCTCAATCATTTGAGTCTGGCGACCGCGGGATTGGGTTTGTTTTTGAAAGAGGAGGAAGGATTTGCGGGCAATAAAGCGCGATAAAAAGAGCGATAAGGGGGTTAGACACAGCACTAAAAGCATCATGAGCCCATCAATTTTAGCCATCGTGATAAGGGTCACCACAATGGTCAGTACGCCGACAAAGAACTGATTGAAAACCATGAGCAGGCCATTATTGAGCTGTTCGACATCTGTAGTCACGCGGCTGACGACATCTCCGACCGATTGACCCAGATAAGAGATAGGAAGCCGGTGCACCTTGTCAATAACCCGCTGGCGCAAATCTTGGCTGAAGGCAAAGATCAGTCGGTTGTAAAGCAAGGGATTGAGGTATTGCACCAGCGTATTGCTCAGAATAACGATGAGCATTTTAGCCAAAATCCCCCAAATCAGCTGGCGATTATGGGGCACTAAGACCGCATCGACAGCATTCCCAATCAGAATTGGCAGATAGATGGTCAGAGCAACCTGCAGGCAAATACCAATCAGGGCTAAGCCCAGCAAGAGCTTCTGTTTCAAAAAATCATGAACCAAACGTTTTAAAGGAGATGGTTTCATACCTGAGCCTCCTTACTATGCTGCGAATAATGAATTTCCTGATAGGTGGGACAGGTCTCCAGCAGCTCCTCATGGCGGCCAAGACCAACCTGCTGCCCTTTTTCCAAAACCAAGATCTGATCTGCTGACTTCAGGCTGTTAGTCCTCTGAGATATAAGGATAAGGCTGGTTTTAAGCTCCGACTTAATCGCCTTGAGCAGGCGACTTTCTGTCAGGTAATCCAAGGCCGAAGTTGAATCATCCAAAATCAGAAAAGGCGCCTGCCGTAAAACCGCTCTGGCAATGGTTAAGCGCTGGCGCTGACCTCCAGAAAAATTGCGGCCAAATTCCTTAACTTGGGCATCTAAGCCACCCTCTTTTTCTTCGACGAAGTCGCGTGCCTGAGCGATTTCCAAAGCCCACCAGAGTTGGTCATCTGAGATGGTATCACCGTCTAAGCCCAATGTCAGATTGGAACGAATCGTTCCCAGAAAAAGCTCAGCCTTTTGGGGAACTAGGCCAATCCAAGAGCGCCACTCCGCTAAATTAGCCGGACTCTTGCCTTGATTAAAGATGGCCAGATGCCCTTGCTGCGCTTGGTACAATCCCATTAAGAGCTGCACTAGCGTGGATTTGCCAGAACCTGTTCCACCGATAATTCCCAGAGTTGTTCCTGCTGTCATTTGTAGTTCAATACCAGATAGAGAAGGCTGGGCCGCAGTTGGATAAGTGAATTTCACATCTGACAACGATAAAATTTGCTTTTTATCAGATTTTAGTAGGGGAATACTAGCTTTTAAATCCTCTTCTGGCTGAGCAAAAACTTGGCTAATCCGGCCAGCACTAATAAAACTCTGATTTAAATTAGTCACCATCATGGCCAGCTTGAGCAGCTCGGTCAAGATATTAAGCAGATAGTTAACCAAAGCAATCAAGCTGCCCTGACTGAGGAGGTTATCAGCAATAGCCAGATTTCCTCGCCAAATAATCATGACTAGGGTTCCGTTGACAATGAGATAGGTCAGAGGACTGACCAAACTTGACAGAGCACCTGTTTTAATCTGGGTTTTGGTGTAGATCTGATTGTGATCAGAAAACTGCTCTTTCAAACGCTCAGCTTGACCGAAGGCGCGAATCACCTGCATTCCCTCAAGCTGCTCTCGTGTCAGACTGACCAAACGATCGGTCTGTTTTCTAATCTTTAGGTAGAGCGGATTAACCAGCCGTGACATACCATAGATTAAGAGAGTTAAAAGTACCACCATCAGCAGAAACCACAGAGAAAGACTCGGGCTGATAACAAAGGCCATGATGACCGAGCCAAAGACGATGATCGGTGCTCTTAGAAAGAGGCGCAGAAATTGATTGATTCCTGTTTGAATTTGAAAGGTATCACTGCTCAGTCTGGTCAGCAGGCTAGCAGTCGTCAGGCGGTCACGGTCTTCCTTGGAAAGCCGCATGATTTTTCGATAAAGATCCTTGGTTAACTGCCTCGTGTAGCCCACAGCTGCCTTGGATGAAAAATACTGGGCTGTCACAGCCACAACAACACCCAATACAGCTAGGCAAACGAGAAGAAAAATCATCCCATACAGATGATTTTTGTCTTTATGGGGAATAGTAATATCAACTATTCTGGCTATAATGATGGGAACCAGCAATTCAAAACTGGCTTCCAGCAGTTTAAAGAGGGGGCCGAGAAAAGTTTCTTTCAGGTAGCCCCGAAAATAAGTTAATAGATGTTTCATAGTTTTAAAATTTCTCAACCAGTCGCACTAAAAAGAGATTAAACTGGACTTGTTTGGCATAGTAGAGATTGCCACCATCTACGTAAAGTTTACCGCCGCCATAGAGGATGGAGATGGTATTAAAATAATAATAGGTATCACCAGATTTATTGCCTAGACTGGGGGCGACCACATCTCTGGAGTAGGCCTTGGCAAGGTCGATCGTATTCTTACCGCCGTGCCTGGCCACATAAGGGATGTAGGCTGCCCCATAGTTATAGGCCTGAATAGCCGTCCAAGTGTCTGTCTCATGCTTTTGGGCTTTTTCCAAATTCTCAGCTAAAACTTTGGTGCCTTGTTTAATGCTGGCGCGATTATCACTGATGTCGTTGGTTTTTCCAGTCGAGCTTTCGCTGGCCTGCATAACATCATCATCACGTCCCTTAGTTTCGGTATAAATCACCGCCAGAACCAAGTCTTCATTGGTAGCATTGTCGTCCTCTGCCAGCACTTCTTCTACAAGGGGGCGGTAGGCCAGAACCGTTTTCACAGCCCGATAGACCGTCACCCCCTTATAAATAGCCAACAAGGCGATGATAATGATAATCAATCGTCTAATTTTTTTAAACATATTACTTGCTTTGGATATCTTCAATATTCTTGATTAAGATAGAGTAAGTGCCATCACTGTTTTGAATAAACTCCACCGCTTCTGCATCTTGATAGACCTGATTGGGTACCACCAGCTCAATCCCGTTGGACAGGGATAATTTCTGACTCTCCAACTTCTTCGACTGACGGGAATAGTCCACATCTGCTACCGGAATCGGCTCTGGAATTTTTTCCTTAAGCTGATCCACAAAGGTTAGACGAGCCGTGAGATTATCATCAAAAAGCTGATTGGCCAGCTTTTCTGGCGAGAGCTCCTGATCTTCCTCCAGATTTTGAAAGATTGCTGACTTCATCTTAGACTGAAAGGTAAAATCATCCTGATTGAAATCATCGGCTACCTTTTGGGCTGTCTTTTCCAACAGATTGATGGATTTATTGACAGACTGATCCGGTTTAACCTTGAGCAGATTTTCAGAAAAATAGTTGGCAAAACTGCCATTATGCTTAATGCGTTTTTCAATCAAATAATAGCGATAGGACTGGCGGTTAATCACCAAGGCCTCATCTGGCGTTTGAGCAGCTGAAGGCAGATTATTCTGGGTGACCTTGAGCGGCTGCTCATCATCTCCCAGAATATGCGCCAAACTATCCTTGAGCACCAGTCGTAAGAAGGCGAAATGTTCAATACCATCCTTATCAAATTGGATAAAAATCAGATCATTAGTCTTTTGATCCTCGCTGATGACAAACTCTTCCTTCCAGAGCTGGGCTATTTTGCGGGCAGATTCCATAAAGTCAGCACCGAGGTTGGCGATAAAGTCATTTTCAGGCTCAAAGCTTCCCCGCTTAGCATCAGCGGTAAAAACCTTGGTCAGCTTTTTACGAAAATACTCATCCAGACTTGGTGTCAAAGTCAGCGGCTTATCCGCAAAACGAAGTTCAGTGTCGTCAGGGCTGAATTGATGGATAATAATCTTTTTTAAATATAAATCTAGCATGTTAGTAAAGTGGGAAATTGTCCGTCAATAACTTAACATCTTGGCGGATACGATCAAGCACCGTCTCATCATCATGATTTTCTAAGGCTTGAACCATCAGCTCAGCAATCTTGGTGCTTTCAGCTACCCCCATGCCGCGGCTGGTAATAGCTGGACTGCCGATACGGATACCCGATGTCTTAAATGGCGACAGCGTTTCAAATGGGATGCTGTTCTTGTTGAGGGTAATATTAACCTCTTCAAGAATAGTTTGAGCCAGTTTACCGTTTTCAACGACCTTAGTCACATCAACGAGGAAGACATGGTTATCGGTTCCACCAGAAACAACATGAAAATTAGGGTGGGCAGCAAAAACATCAGCCATGGCCTTGGCGTTTTTGACAACGTTGTCACCATAGTCTTTAAAGGCTGGATCCAAGGCTTCCTTGAGGGCAACCGCTTTAGCCGCGATCACATGCTCCAAAGGACCGCCCTGCAAACCTGGGAAGACAGCGGAATTGATTTTCTTAGCCAAATTTTCATCATTGGTCAAAATCAAGCCACCGCGCGGACCGCGCAAGGTCTTATGAGTCGTTGTGGTGGTGATATGGGCATAAGGAACTGGGCTAGGATGGTGGCCAGACGCAACCAGACCGGCAATATGCGCCATATCGACCATGAGATAGGCGCCGACACTATCAGCAATAGCGCGGAATTTAGCAAAATCAATAATCCGTGAATAGGCTGAAGCCCCCGCTACAATCAGTTTAGGCTGATGTTGAACAGCCAGCTGCTGGATTTCATCATAATCCAAAACTTCTGTCTCCTTATTAACATTATAAGGGACAAAATTGTAGGTTTTACCTGAAAAGCTGACGGGCGAGCCATGAGTCAGGTGACCGCCGGCCGACAGATCCATTCCCATGACGGTGTCTCCAGGTTGGATCAAGGCCATATAGGCTGCAGCATTAGCTTGACTGCCTGAGTGGGGCTGGACATTAGCGAACTTGGCACCAAAGAGCTCCTTGGCCCGCTCAATAGCGAGATTTTCAGCTACATCAACACAATCAGTTCCGCCGTAGTAACGCTTGCCGGGGTACCCTTCGGCGTACTTATTGGTTAAAACGGAACCTTGGGCAGCCATAACAGCCTTTGAGACCACATTTTCAGATGCGATCAACTCGATGTTGTTTTGCTGTCGCACTTCTTCTGCTTGAATGGCCTGCCAGAGCTCTGGGTCATAGGCCTTGTAATCATCTTTGTCAAAAATCATAAAATTACCTCATAAATTTAATAAATCGCTTTTGGGAGTGGGAAAGAAGTCACAAATCATAGAATTTTGACTTCGTCTTCCCACCCCCGCACAGTTGGCTAGGCTGGTCGCTATCACTGCCTAGCAAGAGATAAGAACAGCCAGCCAACCACTGCGTTAAATGGGTTGGCCATTTTCATTAAAAGTAAACCTGATAATAGTTGGCCAAAACTATCCTATAGTTTCATAAAAAAGTTTCATAAAAAGCATGGGCATCTTTTCGATTGGCGCTTGAATTGAGCCGAATAAAGGCATACTGTCGTTTTCTAGCTTCTGCTTCCAGACCCTGCATCAGTTCTTTACCAATGCCTTGATTCTGATAGGCCGGCAAAACAGCTAAACCAAAAACATTGAAGCCAGTTTCTGAATAAAGTGTGTCATAAACCTCAGCATGGACATAGACAACCAATTCTTGGCTAACCTCATCTTCAAACCCTAACAAAAAATCTTGATCTAAGGTATAACCCAGCGAATAGCGGCAATATCTGATAAAACCAAAGCTCTCACCATCAGTCAATTCTCCTTTAGAAATGTAATTCAGGCACTGCCTCCAGCAAGGCTTCCTTGCTGATAGTTCCTTGGCGAAGGATGATAGCCCTGTCTCCAGATAAGTCTAAGATGGTTGAATCTAAGCCTTGAATGGCTGAGTCATCTGCTATTCCTATCACCTGATGGTCCAACTGCTCAATAATGTCTTTGAAGTTTGTGCCAGAAGCTCGACCGGATAGGTTGGCCGATGGACCGATTAAGGGGCCGTATTTCCCAATGAACTCCTGAGTTAGGGGATGGTCAGGCAGGCGAAAACCGACCGTTGACAGACCTGAATTGACCCAGCTTGGAACCTTGTCATTAGCCTTGAGGATAATGGTTAGCGGACCTGGTAGGAAGGCTTGATAGAGCCTAGCTAGATAGGCTGGCTGACCTTGGCTGTAGGCCAAAATATCTTCCAAGCTGGCTACGTTGAGGTTCATGGCCCTGTCGAGTGGACGTCGCTTCAGGTCATAGACACGCTTGACTGCCTGCTGGTCTAAGGCCTTGGCGAAAAGGCCATAAACGGTTTCAGTCGGGAGGACAACTGCTCCTCCTGCAGCTAAAATCTCAGCAACCGCTGCTTGATCAGCCATCATCAACCACCACCATTCTGTTCTGACCAAATTGGTCGGGCAAAACTCTTATCCGCTTATCTGGAAAGGCAGCTTGAAAGATCTGTGAGACTGCCTGCCCTTGCTTATAGCCAATTTCCAGATAAATCTTACCATCAGGTTTGAGATGAGCTACTGCTCCTTCAGCGATCCTGCGGTAGACAGCCAGACCTTGCTCTTTGGCAAAAAGAGCAAGATGAGGCTCGGAGGTCAGAACATTGAAACCAACCTCCTCTTTATCTGCTTTGGAAATATAGGGCGGGTTGCTGACAATAATATCGAAAACCCCCTCAATCTGATCAAAAACATCGGATTGACGAAAATCTACCTGCACCTTGTTAGCTAGGGCATTTTCACCAGCCAAGTCCAAAGCATCCTGGGAAATATCAGACGCCGTCACCCGCCAAGCCGGCCGACTGTGTGCCAACGATACTGCAATAGCACCGCTTCCAGTGCCAAGATCAAGCAAACTCAGCCCACTGTCCGCATTCTCCTCTAAAATCAAAGCAACCAATTCAGCTGTTTCAGGGCGAGGAATCAGCACTCGCTTATCAACCTTAAAGGTCAGATCGTGGAAACTCTCATAACCAATGATGTATTGGGCTGGCTCGTGGGCAAGCAAACGTTGAACAAGCTCTGTCAGCAAGAAATCATCTTCCGCCGTCACCTCTCGGCGAAGCATGAGGATAAAGGCTGTCATGTCAAGCTTTTTAAGTTCTCTAAAGACAAAACTTAGGCTCTCAGCCTCCTCGCCAGCCGTCAGTAATTGTTCCTCATACTCCGTAAAAAGTTGAGCATAGGTCATTGATTTAACTCTTCTAATTTTTGAGTTTGGTCGTAAAGAACCAAAGCGTCAATGACCTCGTCTAACTTACCAGACAGAATCGTATCCAGTTTCTGCAGAGTCAAGCCAATACGATGGTCTGTCACTCGGTTCTGCGGGAAGTTGTAAGTCCGGATCCGCTCCGAACGATCCCCAGTACCAATGGTTGACTTACGCTCAGCATCCTGCTCGTCTTGGGCAATTTGAGCAAAGTGGTCGGCCACACGAGCACGGATAACCTTCATTGCCTTATCGCGGTTCTTTTGCTGGGTACGCTCCTCCTGCATTTCCACTTTGATGCCTGTTGGAATGTGGACCATACGGACAGCAGTCGCCACCTTATTGACATTTTGTCCGCCAGCACCCGATGCATGGTAGATATCGACACGCAAATCCTTGGGATCAATATCATACTCTACCTCTTCAACCTCTGGCATCACTAGGACAGTCGCTGTCGACGTATGAACCCGACCTTGGCTTTCAGTCACTGGAACTCGTTGGACACGGTGGGCGCCGGATTCATACTTAAGCTTGGAGTAGACCGATTGACCTGATACCATAGCCACCACTTCCTTGATACCGCCCACGCCATTGTAGGATGCTTCCATGACCTCGAATTTCCAGCCCTGACTCTCGGCATATTTCTGGTACATCTGCAAAAGATCGCCCGCAAAGAGCTGGGCTTCATCGCCGCCAGCAGCCCCGCGGATTTCCAGAATGATATTCTTATCGTCATTAGGATCCTTGGGCAGCAGTAAGATTTTGAGACGCTCCTCATAGTCTTCCTTGGCCTCCTTGGAATCTTTCAGCTCCTCCTTGGCCATCTCTTCAAGGTCTGGATCGCCGCTGGCATCCTTAATCATCTCTTCAGCATCATTAATATTTTGCAGCACCTTCTTATATTCACGGTAAACCGTGACTGTTTCGCGTGTACTAGCTTCTTCACGCGATAGTTCCATAAAGCGCTTGGTATCAGAGACCACATCAGGATCACTCAGCAGCTCACCTAATTCATCATAGCGGTCTTCTACAGCTTGCAGCTGATCATAGATATTCATAAAAAGGGTCATGCTCCTCTCTTAATCAATTTCTGGGTGGTAATAGTGCTTACGGCAGACCGAGATATAGGTTTCGTGTCCGCCGATTTGGACTTGTTCTCCCTCGTAAACGGGCTGACCGTCCTTAACTCGCAGTACCATGATGGCTTTTTTACTGCAGTATTGGCATATGGTTTTAATTTCCTCAATCTTGTCTGCCAAGAGTAACAGTTCGCGGGAACCTTCAAAGAGATGGTTGCGAAAATCATTTTTGAGGCCAAAGGCCATCACAGGTACATCCAACTCATCGACTACTCTAGCCAAATCAAAAACATTGGCCTTGGTCAGAAATTGGCATTCATCAACAAGGACACAGTAGGGCTTTTCAGGCAGGCCGTCAATATAACCAAAAATATCGGTATCTGCTGAAATTGGCTTTGCCTTACGCCTAAGGCCAATACGACTGGCAACCCAGCCGTATCCTTCACGTGTATCCAAGGCGCTGGTCATAAGGACAACTGGTTTCCCCTGCTCCTCATAATTGTAAGCAACCTTGAGAATTTCAATAGATTTCCCCGAATTCATGGTACCATAACGGTAATATAACTGTGCCAAAAATATGCCTTCCTGTCTAAAAAAGTTTATCGTCTTATTTTATCATAAATCAAGGGAATTATCAGTAGGAAATCTAAGAATCAAGACTTGGAAAATCATCTGCACAATCGCTTCAACTTTGCTATTCTTACAGTTTTCATGATACAATAAGAGAGTAATAAGTTATTTCTATTTTAGGAGGAAAGCCCTATGCCATTTGTCAAAATTGATCTCTTTGAAGGTCGTTCACAGGAACAAAAAATCGAATTAGCACGCGAAGTTACCGAGGTTGTTTCACGTATTGCCAAGGCCCCCAAAGAAAATATTCACGTCTTTATTAACGATCTGCCAGAAGGGTCTTACTACCCCCACGGTGAGATGAAAAAAAAGAACTAAGGTATTAGAAGGTGGAAATGCAAGAAAAAATAGACCCTCTGCCTATGGATCCTCAGGATTCTAAGGCAGGGGGCTGTTTTATTTTATGGTGTTCTTGCCTGCTGTATTTTTATGAGCTAGCTACCTACTTAACGAAAAGAAGATACCCGATATTCGATTCTTTGTGAGGCTCTTTTTTACCCAGTTCTTCCTAACTAAAAAAGAGCCGAAAGACGATTGATAATGGGAAAATGACTTCTAGATTTCAACGGGGAAAATAGGCGTAAGGAAACAATGTTAATTTTTTGAAAGCGCTGCCGATATTTGTTACAATTACCGTGTAAAAATCACTAGAAAGGAGCCAGGCTATGAAGGCTGCGACTTATTTAGAAAAAGGTAAGATCGGTTTGGTTGAGCAATCTAAACCAAAGATTGTCAATCCAACAGATGCTGTTGTGAGGTTGTTAAAAACCACCATCTGCGGGACTGATTTACATATCTTGGGAGGCGATGTTCCAGAAACACCGCCGGGCACTATTCTAGGCCACGAAGGTATCGGTATTGTTGAGGACGTTGGTGATGCAGTTACTAATTTTAAAGTAGGTGACAAGGTTATTATTTCATGTGTTACAGCTTGCAATACCTGCTATTACTGTAAAAAGGGGATCCCAGCTCACTGCGAACAAGGGGGCTGGATCTTAGGCCATCTAATCAATGGTACGCAGGCAGAATATGTCCACATTCCGCAGGCTGATGGCAGTCTTTATCATGCACCAAAAGTGGTTGACGACGAAGCTCTAGTCATGTTGTCTGATATCCTGCCAACTTCTTATGAGATTGGGGTCCAAGCATCAGATGTTAAGCCAGGTGATACTGTTTGTATTGTAGGTGCAGGACCGATTGGCCTTGCTGCTTTACTGACAGCACAATTTTATTCTCCAGCACAAATCATCATGGTTGATTTGTCAGAATCGCGTCTGGAAGCTGCTAAACGTTTCGGAGCGACTGAGGTCATTTGCTCAGGAGACGCTGAAAAAGTTAAGAATCAGGTTGACGCCTTGACAGATGGTCGAGGGGTTGATGTTGCCATTGAGTGTGTAGGCTACCCAGCAACCTTTGATATCTGTCAAAAAATTATCGCAATTGGCGGTCACGTCGCTAACGTTGGTGTCCATGGTAAGCCAGTATCATTTGACTTACAAGATTTATGGATTAAAAATATTACCTTGTCAACAGGTTTAGTCAACGCTAACACGACAGAAATGCTGCTGAATGTTTTAAAATCTGGTAAAATTGACGCCAGTCAATTAGTTACTCATCATTTTAACCTATCAGAGGTTGATAAGGCTTATGACGTTTTCAAAAATGCAGGTGACAATCAAGCCTTAAAAGTGATTATTGACAATGACATCAGTCCAGTAGCTTAGTTCTCATCGTCTAAGAGGCCAATTTGGCCTCTTTTTCTACATGGAGCCGATAAAACCCGCTGAGAGTCAAAGTTCTCAGCGGGTTTTTAGGCTTAAAATTATCGTTAGGACAAACTCTCTTTGAGGAAAAAATCAGCAAAGAAGTCCTCAGCAAGAATTTTAATGATTTCAGGAACGCTGTAAGCAGCAGTCAGATTGGCAACACCTGATAGATGCATCACGGCAATCTCCTTTGTTTGGTAATCAAAGCTGACTTGAAAAGCAAACTGACCATAACCCCGAAAGGCTGAGCTAGATTCAAAAAAGTAGCACTTGTAACTGCGCTTATCAATTTCAGATTCAACCAGTTCATAGCGCAGGGATCTCAGGGGGAGATCACTCATAAAGCGCAGCATAGCAACCAATTCATCTGTTCTCTCTGCCATGAAAGCATCAATATTGCTATCTTCAAATTTTTCCTTTATAAAGGCCATGACCACACACCCTCTCTCACTTTTTCAATAACATTCCACCCTTATCTTACCACTTTTTTAGTGGAAACTGCTGTGTGAAGATTTGGCTAGCCCTGCTGCTTTTTAGACTTGGCATTGAAAATTATATTAAGCAAGATGGAGCTGAGCGTGGCAATGACTATACCGTTGGTAAAGAACATTTGGACAGTTGTGGGGGCGCTGGCAAAAAGATTGGTATTATTGAATCCCAGTCCCGCTGCAATGGAGACAGCCGCAATAATGAAATTGTGCTCCTCATTTTTGAAATTAACCGTATTGAGCATCTGAATCCCTTGAAGGGCTACCATCCCAAAGAGGACTAGCATGGCACCGCCTAGAACGGGATTGGGAATCAATTGCGCTAAGGCGCCGAACTTAGGCAATAAACCAAGTACAATTAGAAAGACAGCCGTATAGTAAATCGGACGGCGGGTCTTGATCCCTGAGAGCTGGACAAGCCCAACGTTTTGTGAGAAACCAGTGTAGGGGAAGGTATTGAAAATCCCGCCAAGAAGGACTGCTAAACCTTCTGCACGATAACCGTTGCGCAGACGCTTGCTGTCTAATCTATCATTGGTCAAATCAGACAAGGCCAAGTAAACGCCAGTCGACTCGATCATGGAAACTGTCGCAATGATACACATCATAATGATCGAGGTCAGCTCAAACTTAGGCTGACCGAAATAAAATGGCTGCGGCACATGAACGAGCGGTGCCTGAGCGACAGCCGTGAAATCAACCAGTCCCATGAAACCAGCAAGAAGAGTTCCTCCCACTAGGCCAATCAAAATAGAAATGGACTTGATAAACCCCTTGGCAAAAATTTGTACTAAAAGAACGATGGCAATGGTTGTCAGAGATAGAAACAGAGAATCAAGACTTGGCTTATCAGCATTGTCACCCATATTTCCCATGGCAACCGAAATCAAGCTGAGACCAATCACAGTAATAACTGACCCTGTCACGATTGGCGGAAAGAAGCGAGCAATTTTAGAAAAGACACCTGCCACTAAGATGACGTAAACTCCAGAGGCAATCAAGGCACCGAACATATAGCCTGAGCCCTGATTTTGGCCAATCATAATCAAGGGGGCAACAGACTGGAAGGCACAGCCAAGCACGACGGGGAGTCCGATACCAAAGTACTGATTGAGCTGGAGCTGCAGGAAGGTTGCGATCCCACACATAAAAATATCGGTTGCGATCAGATAGGTCAGCTGAGTCGCCGAATAGTTCAGACTGCTAGCAATCATGATAGGCACTAGAATAGAGCCCGCATACATGGATAAGAGATGCTGCAGGCCTAGAATAGCTGATTGGGTATGACTTTCTTTGTTCATTAGGCATCTGCCTCCTTGAAGTTTACTCGGCCATTAGCAAAACTAGCCACACGCGCCAAAGAGGTCACTTGAAGACCCATATTCTCTAAAATCTGGCGTCCTGTCTGAAATGATTTTTCGATAGCAATTCCGACCCCTACCACATCTGCTCCTGCCTGCTGGATAATTTCAATCAACCCCTTGGCAGCCTGTCCATTGGCTAAAAAATCATCAATGATCAAGACCCTGTCATCTTTGGAGAGAAACTTTTCAGCAATAGAAACCGTACTAGTGACCTGCTTGGTAAAAGAATAGACCTCTGCTGTCAAAATTCCTTGAGTCATGGTAATGTTTTTATGTTTTTTAGCAAAAATCATCGGAACATCTAATGCTTGCGCTGTATAGACAGCCGGGACAATACCAGAAGCCTCGATAGTGACAATTTTTGTAATCCCTGCATCCCTGTAAATCTCCGCCCATACTTGGCCCATCTCCTGCATGAGTTGGTAGTCTACCTGATGGGTCAAGAAGCTATCTACTTTGAGAATGTCCTCCCCTAAAACCTGACCGTCCTTTAAAATCCGATCTTCCAGTGCTTTCAAAATTTTTTCCTCCTCTATTATTCCACAGGAAATCCTGAGACAGTACTTTTTAAAAATCATCATTAACTTCGGCAGGCCAACTAGCAAGAGCTTTAGCTGTTCCCATAGAACTTGGTGCAGAAAATTCAGCTTTAGCGAATTTTTAAGCCTTTGATTAGACTGATGAGATTTTTGAGTATAAAAGTACAAGGGAAAAACTACCTTGGTTCTCCTGATACATACACCTCAATCATAATAATTTGTGGTGCTGCCTACTTACCGCTATCCCCAGTCATCAAGTCATTATAATCAGACGCCTTGTCCTTAATCGCTTGGTTGACAGCTTTGGAAAACTGGCCTTTAATGTCTTCGTCTAATTCACCGGCAATCTTCTTCAGGCTGGACCTTGTCTCAGAAGCAATATGACTGATGGCTTTGTCATACTTGTCTATCAGCTCCTTACGCTTAGCCTTTTGAGCACTGGCACAAGCTCTAATAATCCCTTTCTCGTACTCCTTTTCAGCCGCTTCGGTATCTCCTGATACCGCGTCACCTACGGCCTTTCCCATATGTGTCCGTGTCACGCCGCCAGCCATTTCTTTGGCACTGTTCCAAGCATCCGTAAGGGCACTCATTGCTGTCCTCCTCTTTTCTTTTTCATCATTTTAGGATAATTTCCGCCGTTCAATATAGGCTGCTTCCAGTTTGTCACTGACAGGCTGGAAGGTTTTCTTATAAACCTTCTCTAATGATTCAAACTGATCATCGTAATATCTAAAAACATCAATAAAGGCATTTTGAACCCGAGTGTTGATATCGGTTACGGTAGTGGTAAAATGCGTGCTGTCCTGAACCCCTAAGGCTCTAAAATCAGCCAGTGCTTCTTGATATTTGGTATCCGTAATGGCATTGAAGTTCTGCAGCCGCTCCTCATAGGATTCCCGCTCTTGCTCCAACTGCTTTTTGATCCGGCGGTAATCCTCGTCCATAAATTCAAGTTCCAGCTCGTATTTCTTGATTTTATCTTGTATTACATCCCACTCATCCATCCTGAAATTTCTCCTCCTAAACTGCTGTCCTCATCGATAAGCTCCTGCATACCTGTTTCTATTTGACCGCTCAGTTCAGTAAACTCTTCAGATAGACTTGAGGCTTTAGTTGTTTTCTTGTCAAAATGATCTTTGACCTTGGTTACCATATAGTCATAGGTAATGCCTTCCTCGGCATAAACGGCTAAAATCTCATCATCTGTCAGCTTATTGACAGAAGCTGGGCGATCGCTGGTCAGACTCTTATAGAGTTGTTCGGCCTCTTCACCAGCAGCATCGGCCTGTCCTTTGATGCTTTCATAACCGATTTGGGCTGCGCTTCCCAAACCAGAAGCCACGGCACTGGCAGACAGATAATCCAAGAAAATCTTTTCATGACCTGAATAGCCATCAGCTCCCAGCTTGGACTTCATGGCCTTGAAGTCCTTGCCCATGTAGCCAGAAACCATGGATTCCACCTCATCATAGACATGGGTCACATCTGCCACATTGCCGTTTTTATCAACCAGATTGCCATCTTTATCGAACTGCCAGTTACTGAGCGAGTGGTCGCCGGTCAAACCGCTCTTGTTATCCTTATCAACATAAATAGCCGTCTCAGTCTCATTGCCGGTGATGTTCCCTATTTTGTCATGGGGATTGCGGTAATTGCGGAACTGGCCCTTGTGCTTTTTCATGTAGGCAATTTCTTTATCCGAAAGCATATTATGGATATCAGGGCCATTGAAACCGACATTGTTATAGCCCTTTTTCACGGACACATACATGGCTAAAGATTCTCCAAGGGAATGACCCGTCGTTGTAATCTCTGCTTTGGGATATTTTTTCGCAACCTTCTTGGCGAAGGCTTGGGCCGTTTTGAACTGAGAATCAGTAACTTTAGCCGAATTCAGGCCTGAGCGCATTTGTAGCTTGTCTCTCCCCAGTCCAATAGACTGACTGTCGGTTTCGATATCTTTAATATCACTCTTATTCGTTCCAGCGTAGGCGATTACGACCTGACTGGTATCAACATGGCCGTTCTTGTCTACAGGTGCCACGGCCATAGCCTGCATGCCGTTATCAGTATTGTCTTCGACTTTGAGGACTTGGTATTGACCATCCATTATTTCTTGTCCCTCTTTTATATGAACAACACCCTTTTTTCCACTGTCTACGTTGTAAACACGATTAGATAATTCGTTATAGTCTTTATCTGTGATTGTCATATTGATTACTCTCCATAATAAACTACTTTTATATCACCTTTAGAATCATTTGTTTTGTTTGTTTTAGGATGTTGAATGATAAAATCTTTTGTATAGTAGTCAAGAGATATTTCGCCACCAATACCTCTTTCATAAAACATCACTTCAAATTTATCATCAATTTCTGCAACACTAGTGTAGTAACCCGTTTTTGCATCCTTTTCAAAATTCTTAAACTCAATTTTTTCAACTCCTTCATAATGGCTAGCTAAGTATTCCACCATCCTGTCCTGCTCACTTTTATACCTTGGCTCATCTTTGCCTGTAAAGGGATTAATCATTATTATACCTCCTATTACTAAAACTGCTGTGATTCCTAATAAAATAACTGCCTTCTTTTTTACTGTCATAAAACCTCCTTAATATTATAATATAAGCTAAACCAGCTCTCTTTTAACTGGCTTGGATTAGATTATAATGCTCATCTTCAACTTTATCGACCAGATTGCCATCGTTATCGAACTGCCAACCAGCGACACTGTGGTCAGCCAGCATGCCGGCATTTTTCCGCTCGTCATAGATAGCTGTTTCGGTCCCATTGCCGGTGATGTTCCCTATTTTGTCATGGGGATTGCGGTATTGCGAAACTGCTTCGGGTGTTTTTGAATATAAGCCACTTGCTTCTCACTGATCAGGTTGTGAATATCAGGACCGTTGAAACCGACATTGTTGTAATCTTGTTCCAAGGCGACATACATGGCTACAGATTCTCCCAAGGAGTGACCTGTCGTTGTGATTTCAGCGTCAGGGTAATCCTTTGCGACGTCCTTGGCAAAATCTTGACCGATCACAAACTGAGAATTGCTAATTTTTTTCGGTGTATACTCAGAACCAGGCGATGACATGATTAAATAATCCGACCCTAGTCCTAAAGACTCCGCATCTGTCATGAGATCATTTTGATCTCCGCTATTCGTTCCTGCGTAGGCGATCACCACTTGGTTAGTATCAGGATTACCGTTTTCGTCTATAGGAGCTACCGCCATAGCCTGCATACCATTGTCAGTATTATTCTCAGTTTTGAGAACTTGAAACTTTTGACCACCAGACTTGAATTTATACCCTTTAGCCACGGTATAATCTTCTTTACCATCTTCGACAGTATAAGCTTGCTTTGTTATATCTTGATAATTCTTTTCCGTTATTGTCAATTTATTCCTCCAAATAAATAATATCAATATTTTCAAGTGTAACATTTGGGTCTACACTAGATTTTTCCTGAAGTTTAAATGTCTTGGGGTTCCAACCTGGAACATAAGAATCAATATCATTTATATCACCAAACACAATAGACAATTTATTACTGTCGTTAATTGTTAAGTATACAGTTTCAGTTCCTGCTAATTTATTTTCACTAACGTCTTCGAATTTAACTTTATGGACTCCCTCATAATTTGCGACTAAATACCGTACAATCTTGTCCTGACTATCCCTATTATATTTAGGAACTTTTTCGCCTGTAAAAGGATTAGTCTTTCCTCCAAGCAGATTAAACATCACTATACCTCCTATTATTAAAACTGCTGTGATTCCTAATACAATGACTGCCCTCTTTCTTACTGCTTAAATTGTCAAATTAAGTTGGACAGTTTCACCTGACTCAGAAAAACATGATAAGGGGTTTGATAATTTAAAGATTTTCTAGGAATTCTATTTCTCTTATCAGCTATAGCTGATAAGGTGTTTT
>NZ_JBZFUL010000022.1:0-29771 GCF_058314515.1 Streptococcus sp. ELY_137 | reverse complement strand
ATTCATAGTTAAGTGACGCTAGCCTAGGAGAGACACCTGTACCCATGCCGAACACAGTCGTTAAGCCCTAGTACGCCTGAAGTAGTTGGAGGTTGCCTCCTGCGAGATAGGGGAGTTGCTTAGCATCATATAGGGAGTTTAGCTCAGTTAAAAGCGAGAGGGAATCGAGCTTTTAAACGGGGGATAGGGAAAGCGAAGCTTTCGACTGTTTCCCAGCTAGAGCTAAATTTTCGACCTAGGGAGTTTAGCTCAGCTGGGAGAGCATCTGCCTTACAAGCAGAGGGTCAGCGGTTCGATCCCGTTAACTCCCATTAGCGGGTGTAGTTTAGTGGTAAAACTACAGCCTTCCAAGCTGTTGTCGCGAGTTCGATTCTCGTCACCCGCTTTATAATGAAAATTATAAGTGCCAAACAGTTAGTTAGTTTGGGCGCATAGCTCAGCTGGTTAGAGCGCACGCCTGATAAGCGTGAGGTCGGTGGTTCGAGTCCACTTGTGCCCATGAAGGGTCCGTTGGTCAAGGGGTTAAGACACCGCCTTTTCACGGCGGTAACACGGGTTCGAATCCCGTACGGACTATTGTTGGAGGATTACCCAAGTCTGGCTGAAGGGAACGGTCTTGAAAACCGTCAGGCGTGTAACAGCGTGCGTGGGTTCGAATCCCACATCCTCCTTTACTAATAATATCGCGGGATGGAGCAGTTAGGTAGCTCGTCGGGCTCATAACCCGAAGGTCGTAGGTTCAAATCCTGCTCCCGCAATACCTATGGAGGTAGGAAGGCTCGGTAGCTCAGTTGGTAGAGCAATGGATTGAAGCTCCATGTGTCGGCGGTTCGATTCCGTCTCGCGCCATTTTGTATATATGATGGAAGGGTAGCGAAGAGGCTAAACGCGGCGGACTGTAAATCCGCTCCTTCGGGTTCGGGGGTTCGAATCCCTCCCCTTCCATTTTACGGGCATAGTTTAAAGGTAGAACTAAGGTCTCCAAAACCTTCAGTGTGGGTTCAATTCCTACTGCCCGTGTTATATGGCGAATGTGGTGAAGTGGTTAACACACCAGATTGTGGCTCTGGCATGCGTGGGTTCGATCCCCATCATTCGCCTATTGGGGTATAGCCAAGCGGTAAGGCAAGGGACTTTGACTCCCTCATGCGTTGGTTCGAATCCAGCTACCCCAGTTGATGCTATACTAGCCGGCGTGGCGGAATTGGCAGACGCGCTGGACTCAAAATCCAGTGTCCGCAAGGACGTGCCGGTTCGACCCCGGCCGCCGGTATACTTATGTTTTAGTCTCCTTGTTTGTTATTTCAGGGGGATTTTTTAGTTTTCCTGATTCTTCGGTATTTTCGATTTGTTAAATTTATGAATTTAGGGATTAGGGAACGAATATTTTTTGATCAGTAATTCATCACTGCAATTTCCTTATTTTTGTAGGGATTCACAGAAAGAGCGAGAGAGTAACACTTTGTTTAATAATTTTATAATGTGCGGTTCTGATGTGATGAGGAACTCGTATGCGGTTTTATAGAAATTACTTGTATTTGTCTTTTCGCAGACGTCAGCATTCTGGCAAGACTTGGCTTGGCAGACAGTTGGGATGGTATAGGTGTTCTTAATGAGATCTTTCTGGTATAAGAATTTTCATATTTGATGGTATGCTCTCTGATACGTGAATTTCCAGCTTCATAGTATCTCATTTTTTAAATGATTGAAAAGCTTTTGTAACTGAAGAGGGAGGCTTTACTCGGCTAGTGTCAGCAATTTATTAGGGAGTTATCCACTTGTCTGTCAGAAATATATGTACATAGGCGGATGCTGTTTGTCAGCTTTCTTTAGGTTTCTATCTATGACTAATTTTTTGCTTGGTAACAGCACTGACAGGTTTCTCATGGTGTTTTTCAGTCAGTAGTGTTAGAGAGTTTTCAATTTAAGAAAGATGTTTTAGGGTTACCTTGTGGGGTCAATCATTAGTGTAAACAATATCTTCAAACCAGCTTAGATTATGCAAGCTTGTGATAAACTTTTTAAAGGGGATTGAGGTTAAGTACAAGCTGTAATCTAGCCAATTTCTCAAGGAACTTCCCCAGTGATTAATTTGAAATATAGCATGTGTGAGTCTGATACTAATCGGAAAAAATTCAAATTTTAATAGCTATTTTTATAATTTTCTAAATTGAATACGAATAGATAGATGTGCAGATAAATTTGCATGTCTTATTTACTTTATTTTATGACAAAGGATTTTATAGTGGAATAGGTGACATCGATGTCACTATAAATTTTCTGAATCTTCTATTATAATCTTTATTGTCAAAATATTTTAAAAGGAGTTATGTTTATGGATAAGAAAAAATTGCGTGAGATTTTTAATCGGAGTTCAGCGCTTCCTCCTGAGGATGATGTAGAAGATGTAGTTGAGGAGCGCGAAGTTATTACAGCAGGTTTATTGTTTCTATTGAAAGAGGTACTAAGTATGGATGATGATGCATTTGTGGGAGCCTTTGATTCGGTTAAGAAAATCGTTCAAAAATTAGCACGTGAGTATTATATTAAATTGTGGGCACATGATGATTGGAAGCAGGAGGCGCAGATCATTTTGTATCAATTGTTGGAACGTTTTCCTGAGTTGATGCACGATGAAGAAAAATTACGCTCCTACTTTAAAACAAAATTTAGGAGTTACGTTCTTGATAATATCAGAAAACAAGAGAGTCAAAAGCGTGCATTTGATAAGATGATCTATGAAGAGATTTCTGAGCTCGGACATCGTATTCCTGACCATAAAATGGATACAGTTGATTATATTGCTTTGAAGGATAAGCTTAAGGAGTTGAAAACAAAGCTAAGTACGGAGGATTATAGGAAGCTCTTGCTTTTGATGCGAGGCGGTGCCTTTAAAGGACGCAGTGCTTTTATTAAAGATATCAAAATTGAATTTGATGATTTTGATGATGATCAAAATTAGGTAGTTTTGGTTGGGGATATTTGTTAACCATTCGTTGATTTGGAAAAGGCAAGAGATTCTTGCTTTTTTGTTCAGGTAATGTAGTTAGAAAAGAAATATGTCCCTATCGTATTTTGCCTTCTTTGAATAGGGCATCAATGCAGTGGAACTTTAGGGATAAAAAGTAAAGGAAAAGCACTTGACTTTGCCGGTTTAAATTTGGTATGATAATAAGCGGTATTGTTTACCCCATTTCAGAAGCCCCGGAAAGCTTTAGAAATATTTGTGGACTTGGAACATCCACACTGTAAACAAAAATGATGGTATAGGAGAAATCATGAATAAAACAACATACATGGCTAAGCCAGGCGAAGTTGAACGTAAATGGTATGTCGTGGACGCTACTGATGTACCGCTAGGCCGTTTGTCAGCGGTAGTGGCTAGCGTGCTTCGTGGGAAAAATAAACCAACTTTTACCCCTCACACTGATACTGGCGATTTTGTTATCGTTATCAATGCTGAAAAAGTTAAATTGACTGGTAAAAAAGCAACTGATAAAATTTATTACACTCACTCGATGTATCCAGGTGGTTTGAAACAAATCTCTGCTGGTGAGTTGCGTTCTAAAAATGCTGTTCGTTTAATTGAAAAATCAGTTAAAGGTATGCTTCCGCATAATACTCTTGGGCGTGCGCAAGGTATGAAGTTGAAAGTTTTTGTTGGTAGCGAGCACACTCATGCTGCACAGCAGCCAGAAGTTCTTGATATTTCAGGTCTTATCTAAGAGGAAAGGAGCATATTTTAAATGGTACAAGCACAATATACAGGTACTGGACGTCGTAAAAATGCCGTGGCACGTGTACGTTTGGTCCCAGGTACTGGTCAGATTACAGTAAACAAAAAAGATGTAGAAGAGTATATTCCGCATGCAGACCTACGTCTTGTTATTAACCAACCTTTTGCAGTTACGTCAACTGTTGGTTCATATGATGTTTTTGTTAATGTTGATGGCGGTGGCTATGCAGGCCAGTCAGGTGCAATCCGTCACGGTATTGCACGTGCATTGCTGCAAGTAGATCCGGATTTTCGCGATTCTTTGAAGCGCGCAGGTCTTCTTACACGTGATGCCCGCATGGTTGAACGTAAGAAACCAGGTCTTAAGAAAGCACGTAAAGCTAGTCAGTTCTCAAAACGTTAAGAACAGTTTTATATAAGTACTTACGAGCATTTTGCAAGTCTCTTGCAAGGTGCTTTTTTCGTTTGTGGGTATATATCAGAAAGGATCTTGAATGAGAGTGTCAGATGAATCATCTTTGTGTTTATGTCAGTAGCAATGGATAGTATATTACCTAGATTGTGGGTGTTTATCTACTAGATGTTTTTTAACATTGAAATGTAAAAATCTTTACTGTTAGGTGATTTTGGTAAGAAGCATTTGTGTTATAATGATAGCATGACTAGAATTTTGGATGATGAAATGTTAGAAAACGAAGGAGAGGTTGAACGTACCCTTCGCCCTCAAACATTTAAAGAGTATATTGGACAAGATAAGGTTAAGGACCAGTTAGCTATTTTCATTGAAGCTGCTAAAGGACGTGATGAGGCTCTAGATCACGTATTGTTATTTGGCCCTCCAGGCCTTGGAAAAACTACAATGGCTTTCGTGATTGCCAATGAATTAGGTGTTAATTTAAAACAAACGGCAGGTCCTGCAATTGAGAAGGCTGGTGATTTGGTAGCTATTCTCAATGATCTTGAACCGGGGGATGTACTGTTTATTGATGAAATCCACCGTATGCCAATGGCTGTTGAAGAAGTGTTGTACAGCGCCATGGAGGACTTTTACATTGATATTATGATTGGAGCAGGAGAAGCTAGCCGTAGTGTACACTTAGATTTGCCGCCTTTTACCTTGATCGGGGCAACGACTCGTGCTGGGATGCTTTCAAACCCTTTGCGAGCTCGCTTTGGCATCAATGGACATATGGAGTATTATGAAGCTGCTGATTTAACGGAGATCGTTGAACGTACCGCCGAGATTTTTGAAGCTGACATTACCCATGAGGCCGCGATTGAGCTTGCTAAACGCAGTAGAGGAACACCTCGTATTGCCAACCGACTATTAAAACGAGTTCGTGATTACGCCCAAATCATCGGTGATGGTATTATTGACGATGCCATTGCGGATAAAGCTTTAAATATGTTGGATGTAGATCAAGAAGGGTTGGATTATATCGATCAGAAAATCTTGCGAACTATGATTGATATGTATGGGGGAGGTCCTGTTGGTTTGGCTACCTTATCTATCAATATTTCTGAAGAACGTGAAACTGTTGAAGATATGTATGAGCCTTATCTGATTCAAAAAGGGTTTATTTTGCGGACGCGCTCAGGGCGTGTTGCGACGGCAAAGGCATACGAGCATCTGGGAATTGAAAAGCCTCTAAGCTAAACTGTTTCGTTATGTTTTTGTAATCTATATGATATAATATTGTTATGAAAAAAGTATGTTTTGTTTGTCTTGGAAATATTTGTCGCAGTCCGATGGCTGAGTTTGTGATGAAAAAATTGGTGGGTAAAAGAGATGTCCTGATTGAAAGTCGTGCAACCTCTTCTTGGGAGCACGGTAACCCAATCCATCGTGGGACGCAAAATGTTTTTAAGCAGCATGCCATTTTTTATGATACTTCTAAGGTATCGCAGCAGATTTCTCTAGATGATATGGAGAGATTTGATTATATACTTGGAATGGATCAGCAAAACGTCGAAGATTTGAGAAATAGTTTTCCTGCTTTTAGCAAGAAAATCCACTTATTTATTGCGGGAGGCGTACCGGATCCTTGGTATACGGGGGATTTTGAGGAGACTTATGCCTTGGTTGAGTCTGGATGTCGCAACTGGCTTTGTATTATTGACAGTGAATAATAGGGTAGATGTAATGAAAAAGATTGATTTAAGCAAGATTAGCAGGGAACAGGTAGAAATAGCAGCGGTTGTTGTTATTTTGATTTGCGCTTTGGCTATTTTGCTAATGCCTTTTGGTTCAAAGAAGACTTTGACCTTTGATAAAGGGAAGATTGTGTATACAGGTCATGTCAAAAATAATAAGATGAATGGACAAGGAAGGCTAACCTATAAAAATGGAGATAAATATAGCGGTGATTTTGTCAATGGTCAGTTTGAGGGAGAGGGTACTTTTACTTCTAAGAGCGGTTGGCGCTATAAGGGAGAATTTACTAAAGGTCAAGCTAATGGTCAGGGCACTTTGACAACAGCTGACGGACAAACGTACACGGGAAGGTTTAAACAAGGAATATATCAAGATGCGGATTAAGTGGTTTTCTTTTGTTAGGGTGACAGGACTGTTGTTAGTCTTGATTTATCACTTTTTTAAAAAAGCTCTGCCCGGTGGTTTTATCGGGGTAGATGTTTTTTTCGCTTTCTCTGGCTTCCTGATTACAGCTCTTTTAATTGATGAGTATCATCGTAAGCGGACAATTGATTTATTAGGTTTTTTTAAGCGGCGTTTCTATCGTATTGTACCTCCGGTTATCATTATGGTGCTTGTTACTATGCCCTTTACCCTGCTGGTTAGGAATGATTTTATTGCCAGTATTGGTAAGCAAATTGTTGCCGCTTTTGGTTTTATGACCAACTGGTATGAAATCTTTATTGGTAGTAATTATGAGAATCAATTTAATCCTCACCTTTTTCTGCATACTTGGAGTTTAGCAGTTGAGGTTCATTTTTATATTTTCTGGGGGATTTTAGTTTGGTGGTTATCAAAACGTAAGCTTTCTCAAAGTAATTTTCGTGGAGGGATTTTCTTAGCCTCTATTAGTCTGTTTTTTGTCAGCTATTTAACCATGTTTATCGGTAGCATTTTAGTAGACAATGTGTCCTTCAACTACTTTTCTACCTTTAGCCATAGTTTTCCATTTTATTTGGGTGCTATCTGTGCAACAATGTCTGGAGTTTCAGATACGACTAGGCGATTTGATAAAAATGTTGAGCGTTGGTCTTTGCAGCGAATCTTGTTGCAATTTATTGGAAGTTGGGCTGTTCTGCTCCTGTTGGGGCTGGTTTTAACCTATGAGGGCCGTTTGACCTACCTTTTTGGTTTTGCTCTAACTAGTCTCTTTGCCTGTCTCATGATTTATGCAGCTAGGGCTCTTCATGATAAGATACCAGAGGTTAAGGAGCCTGTGGTGATCACTTTCTTTTCTGATATCAGCTATGGGATTTATCTTTTTCACTGGCCATTTTACATTATCTTTTCTCAGTTAATGCCGAATTGGCTGGCGAGCTTACTGACCTTCATTCTATCTACAATTTTTGCGGCCTTCTCCTTCTACGTTATCGAACCAATGATTGCTGGCAAGGAGCCAAAAATGTTGGGAATGGACATTGATGTTGCTCCCTATAAAAGGTGGATTGGTGGATTTGCGGGTGTCTTAGCAGTGGTTAGTTTGTCTATCAGTTTATTAGCACCTAGACTTGGTGAATTTGAATCGGGAGTTCTAGTGGACTCTCTAAATCAGGCTGATACGAATATGACATTGATGAACCAGAGAACAGCAGGAGATGCTAATGCTTTAAATAATGTCTTAGTTATTGGGGATTCTGTTGCTTTACGCTCTCAAGATGCTTTTGCTCATAATATGTCTAATGCTCTGTTAGATGCTTCGGTCAGCCGAAGTTTTGATGCAGCCTTTGAGACTCTCCAAACGAATATTGAGGCTAATACATTGCCAGAAACAGTTGTCTTGGCTGTAGGAGTGAATTCACCAGATAATTATCAAGATGATATTCAGCAATTTTTGGATGCTCTGCCAGATGGCCATCGTTTGGTTTTGGTTACACCTTATGATTCTCAGGAGGATTCAAAGATGTCGGCCATTCGTGATTATGAGCTTCAATTGGCTGAGGATAATGGTTATGTAACGGTGGCTGATTGGTATCAAACCGCGCAAGATAATCCTGGCATTTGGGATGGTACAGATGGTGTTCATTATTCTCAGTCTACCAATGGAGCTGATCTCTATGTTCAAACGATTCAAGGTGCAGTTACTGAAGCTGCAAAAAGGCCCGCTAAGGGGCAATAAATTTAAATATTACAAATAGAAAACATCATCAATTTTTATTGACAGTAGCCAGCTTAGATGATAAGCTGGCCTTTAATGATATTGAAGAGGAGAAAAGAATGGCACGAAATACTTACCAGACTACACGACAGGAACAGAACTTTAGCAGGAGAAGGCGGCGTCCTCAAAAAAAATCGAAGGCAGGAAGAGTTGTTCTCACTCTGTTTTTCATTTTAGTGTTGCTAGGAGCTGGTGGAGCTTTCTATCGCTACCTTTCGGGGGATATAAATGGCGATTACCGTGCAACATCATTGGAAGAGAATATAAAAAAAGATGCCAGCGGAGAAGTTGGCGATACAGGCATCAAATACAGTGATATTATTACTGATGTCCATGTTGATGTTAATATCCATAATGAACAAGCAAAAGCAACAATCAGCTATAAGGTTAATGGAGAGGAAGCCTATAATATATATATGGCTGCCGTCAACGCAGAACTTGAGGGGGCTTCTGACGAGATAAAGCAAGCGGTCATGGAGCAGGTCCCTTCAAAAGAGGATATTATCAAGACTTTTAATGGTACGATTGCCCAAGGGGCGAAGTCAAGTGGATTGAGTTTTAAGGAAGAAACGGGTGAGGTTTCAGGAACGATTTTTAAGGGGAAGGTTAACCGCTGGACGAGAAAAATTGTTATTTCTTCCTATAACAAAGGGCTTTATCAGAATAATACTAATGGTAATGACAATAGCTTGCAAAGCTTGAAGCATTTTAATACAGGTGATTCTATGTCCTATGCTAAACAATCAGATGCTGTTACTTTGCGAGATCGTACGACCAATATCAAGATTAAGGAAAAATAATTTTGGCTCTCCATCACTATTTGTCAACTGTAGTGAGTGATTTGTTTTAACCTTTAGAGAAGACAGGCTTTGTCTTCTCTATTTGTATGTTCACAACAATGAGGCTTTTTGCTTTGAAGTTCTTGAAGTTTTAAAACCCAAAACTTAGCGCTCGATATTCTTGATGAACTTGTTGTTAGCGTCTAACTTGACAGTAGGTTGGTATTGGTTTAGGAAAAGGGACATTGGTAATTAATTAACTAGAGGATTTTCACCTTGAACAATCGTGCTATTTATTTAATTAGTTAAAAAGATTGACGGTTGGTTGAATAAGTGGTAATATTTCCTTAAATAAAACAAAAGGGAGAATGTTGTGTCACAAAATACGATGAATCAAGGCTTTGTTCAACAGCCTATGCCGGAGCAATTTTCTAATCAGCCACAGAAGCAGCCAAATACTAAACTGATTGTAACTATTATCTTATCTGTTGTTGCTGCTCTCGTTCTAATTGGAGGTGGCGGCACCCTCTATTATTATATATCGGGTAATATTAATGGAGATTACAGTGCAACATCGCTTGAAAAGGAATTTTCAAAAAAATTAGAAGAAACTGATAGTGATTATGATAGTTCAAGCTTTGACAGTGACACAGTGAAGGCTGAGTTTGATGTCAAAATTGATGGTGACAAAGCTGTGGGGACAGTTAAGGTCTCTTTTGATAGGGATAAGTTATATAAAACTTATAAAGAGGGTATAGATAGCTATGACTTCAGTGCGGATGAGTTAAAAAAGGCTGGACTTCCTTCAAATAAGGAGGAATTCTTGGATGAATTTGATTCGAATATTCAAGACTCTATCGGAGAAGACGAGTTTAGTTATAATTCTAAGGCAGGCACAGCTTCCGCAACCTTATTCAAGGGAAATGTTAATCGCTGGTCAAGGTCAATTGTCATTACTGACTATTACAGCAGTGAAGATTTTCTAGACGATGATGATGGATTGGATGCTATAAATGCTCTTGAAAAAGGAAAAGATATTCACTATAAAAAGACATCGTCAGGTATCGTTCTTGAAGGTAAAGACGATAACATTGATTTAGACAAGGATAATTAGAGAAATAGACTGGGGTCTGGGATAGGCTTCAGTTTTTATATCCTCCGCTAGGAGAGTCTTTTGCAGGTAGGTTTGACAGGAAAAGGAAAGCGTGGTAGGATAAACTTAAATTATTCTGAATTTTTAAAGTTTAAAACTTATTTTATAGTTAAATAAAAGGAGACGCTATGTCGCAAGAAGATTTTAATAAAGTGCCTGATTATTCCGAGTCAGAATCCCTACAACAGTATGGTTCAGCTTCAGAAACGACTGCGTTTCAGAAATCACCGACAACTACCCCTGATCAAGCTGTTGATAATCTTGCGTCATCAACACAGCTAGCAGGGATGCAGCACCAGCAGAATCCCACCTTTGGTCAAGCATCTATCCCTGATCCGCGAGCTAGCCAGTCAACTAATTCCCAGATAAATCAACAAGTTAATACTGAGACTGCAGACTCAGCGACCCTTAACACGGGTTCACCAACTCCAGTCGCAGGAGGAATTGGACAAACTTCAATGGCCTCGCAGCCAGTTGCTTATACAGGAACAGCTATTTCTGGTAGTGTGCCAGTTCAACAAGGGATATCTGTGCAGGGAAGTTTTGTAGCACCGCAGAAGCCTCATAATACTAAGAAGATTGTCTGGAGTATTATAGCTTCTGTGTCAGCTGTCATTTTAATTGCTGTTGGAATTTTAGTTTACCGTCAGCTCTCAGGAAATGTCGACGGAAGTTATCAAGTAAAAGAGTTACAAGCAGATTTGAAAGATAATCTAGCCGGTACTAGTTTTGATGGTATCGACGGCCTAAATTATTCAGATTTTAGTGATGATCTTGCTGTGGAAACAGTAATCGAGGATGATGTTGTTAAGGCAAGGATCATCTATTCTGTTGATTATGATAGTTTCTACGATCTTGTAAAAAAAGAATACAGTTCTACCTATTCTAGTTATAAGAGTGATTTCTCAACTGATGAATGGAATTATTTGATGGATACTCTGATTGAGGGTGCCGGCTACGATGAGAGTGGTTTTGAGAAAATTTTGTCTGAGGAAGTTGATGAAAATGGCTTTGAATATGATGACGATAAAGGTCTAGTTACAGGAGCTATTTTTGAAGGGAAGGTTAATCGTGTTAAGGGCAAAATTGAAATTACAAAGGTCAATTCTGATAGTGATTTGAGTGATTTTGAGAAAGGGCAGCAAATTTCTTATAAAAAGACGGCCTCAGGTTTAACTTTGAAAGACGAGGATGGAGGCACGATGGAATTTAATAAGGATTAAATACAGCGGAGACTGGGTGAGAGTACTCATCGGTCTTTTTTGTTTGCGATTCCCGAATTATTGTTTCTATTGAATGAGAAGGAGGCAGTTGTGCTGGGTAATCATTATAAAAGTAGGCTTCCAAATTTTCTGACAACTGTGTTATAATATTTCAAAGACTATCAAAAAGAGGATGACATCATGACATTAGTTTACCAATCGACGCGAGATGAAGATAATCAGGTAACAGCCAGTCAGGCTATTTTACAGGGGCTAGCGGCAGATGGTGGGTTATTTACCCCCTTAACTACGCCCGACATTAATCTTGACTTCGATAAGCTGCAAAACGCTTCTTATCAGGAGGTAGCTAAATTGGTTTTATCGGCCTTTTTAGATGATTTTACTGAAGATGAGCTGGATTATTGTATCAGCAATGCCTATGATAGTAAGTTTGATACTCCTGCTGTTGCTCCTTTAGTTAAACTAGGAAATCAGTATAATTTAGAACTTTTTCATGGGTCTACTATTGCCTTTAAAGATATGGCCCTATCTATTCTTCCTTACCTTCTAACAACGTCTGCTAAGAAGCAAGGGGTAGATAATAAGATTGTTATTTTGACAGCAACTTCTGGAGATACTGGGAAAGCTGCTATGGCTGGCTTTGCAGATGTGGCAGGAACAGAAATTATTGTGTTTTATCCTAAAGGTGGTGTCAGCAAAATTCAAGAACTTCAAATGACTACTCAGGTTGGTACAAATACACATGTAATTGCGATTGAAGGAAATTTTGATGATGCCCAGACTGATGTTAAGCGTATGTTTAATGATGCCAATTTGCGTGAAAAGCTCCTAGCTAATCACATGCAACTGTCGTCAGCAAATTCGATGAACATTGGGCGTTTGGTTCCACAGATTGTCTACTATGTCTATGCTTATGCACAGCTGATAAAATCTGGAGAAATACGCAATGGAGATACTATCAATGTTACTGTGCCTACGGGTAATTTTGGGAACATCTTAGCGGCCTACTATGCGCGCAATATTGGGGTTCCAATTAAGAAACTGATTTGTGCTTCTAATGAAAATAATGTTTTGACGGATTTCTTCAAAACTGGTACCTATGATAAAAAGCGTAGCTTTAAGGTAACCAGCAGTCCTTCTATGGATATTTTAGTCTCTTCAAATTTGGAACGCTTAATCTTTCACATATTGGATAATAATGCGGTGAAAACTAAGGAATTGATGGATGCTTTGAGTCAACAAGGAGAATATAGTTTGGAACCTATCCGGACAGATATTCTGGAGTTGTTTGCTGCTGGTTTTGCAACCGAAGAGGAAACTGAAGCTGAGATAAAGCGGATTTATAAACAGTCGCATTATGTTGAGGATCCACATACGGCGGTAGCTTCGGCAGTATATCAAGCTTATCGGAAGGAAACTGGTGATCGGTCGCCTGTTGTAATTGCCTCAACCGCTAGTCCTTATAAGTTTCCGCGTGTGGCTGTTACGGCTGTCACTGGATTGGATGCCGGAGATGATTTCAAGGCTGTGGAAGAGCTTTATCACTTATCGGATGTGGCTGTTCCGCGCGCAGTTGCTGGTTTAAAGACTGCACAGGTGCATCACCAAAAAGTTGTAGCGATGACTGCTATGCAGGAAGCTGTAGAGAACTATTTAGGAGTTTAAGAAAAGCCCTTGGGCTTTTTTGTTTATGATATGAGACATCGAAGACAAATTATGACCTTGGCTCTGCCAGCTATAGTTGAAAACCTTTTGCAAATGTTAATGGGAGTTGTTGATAACTACCTAGTGGCTCAGATAGGTATTATTGCAGTATCAGGTGTTTCGGTAGCTAACAATATTTTAGCCATTTATCAAGCCGTATTGATTGCTCTAGGGAGTGCAGCAGCTAGTTTGATTGCCAAAAGTTTAGGAGCTGGCAATCAAAGGATGAGTAAGCAACACATCTGGGACGCTCTTTTATTGACGACGGTCCTCAGTTTACTCCTTGGCTTAGTCTCTATTCTTGCTGGTCGCTATCTATTAAGGCTTCTAGGGACTGAATGGGCAGTGAGCCTAGCAGGGGGAAGTTATTTAGCGATAGTAGGGGGCGGCATTGTCACCTTGGGCTTGATGACTGTCATGGGGAATATTTTAAGGGCTCAAGGTCGTCCTCGCATTTCCATGTATGTTAGTGTTTTGTCCAACTTTATCAATGCCGTTTTATCGGCAGTAGCGGTTTTTATTTGCCATTGGGGTATTGTTGGAGTTGCTTGGGCGACGGTTTTTTCGCGTTTAATTGCTTGTGTCATTTTATGGCGGTCGTCACGTTTGCAAATGCGAGATTTTAAAATTAGTCGGCTATGGAATCGTGACCTACTGGCCTTGGCTCTGCCTGCTTCAGGTGAGAGATTAATGATGCGAGCTGGTGATGTTCTTGTTGTCAGTTTGATCGTTGGTCTTGGGACTAAGGTTGTTGCTGGCAATGCTATTGGTGAAACCCTTACTCAATTCAACTATATGCCTGGTATGGGAGTGTCTACCGCTGTTGTTATTTTAGTAGCTCGTTGTTTGGGTGAAGAGGATTATAGTTCCTTGAAGGCCATAGTACGTGAAGCATACTGGCTGGCTGTTTTATTGATGGTGATAGTTGGTGGGGGCATTCTTCTTTTAGCCCCCCAAATGTCTGGTTTATTTACCGATGATCCGCTTGTTCTTGCTAGCAGTAGTGTTGTCATCTTCTATTCCTTTATTGGGAGTTTAGCAACTGCGGGCACACTAGTTTATACTGCTGTTTGGCAGGGATTAGGACGGGCTAAGTTGCCCCTGTATGCCACAACACTAGGCATGTGGGTGATTAGGATCGGCTTAGGTTATCTGCTGGTATCTTGTATGGGCTATGGTTTAGCTGCTGTGTGGATAGCTACGATAGCAGATAATATATTTCGCTTTCTATTTCTGTATATACGCTATTATACCTATAAACTTATTCAGTAGTTGACTGGATAAGTTTTTTATTAAAAAAAGGTAAAAAGCCTTGCCAACCCTTGATATTTCTGGTATTATATTGTGGTGCTGTGAAAAAACAGCTTTAGCTATGATACAAGAGGTTGCGACACGCTCGGCTGCATTGCCACGCAGTAGCCTGTCGGTTTTCTTGAGGAGCTAGCCTATTATCGTAAATAGACGAGAGGAGAAAAGATGGCAAACAAAAAAATCCGTATTCGCTTAAAGGCGTACGAACACCGTACTCTTGACACTGCGGCAGAAAAAATCGTAGAAACTGCTACACGTACGGGGGCCTCAGTTGCGGGACCAATTCCGCTGCCAACCGAACGCAGTCTTTACACCGTTATCCGCGCGACTCACAAATATAAAGATTCGCGTGAACAATTTGAAATGCGTACTCACAAACGTCTGATTGACATTGTGAATCCAACGCAGAAAACTGTTGATGCCCTTATGAAGTTGGATCTTCCAAGTGGCGTTAACGTAGAAATTAAACTTTAAGTTTGATTTTTGAGCACAAAAAACGCTCGTAAAAAACTTTTTAAAAAATAAAGTAAAGGAAATATTTTCTCATGACAAAAGGAATCTTAGGGAAAAAAGTGGGAATGACTCAAATCTTCACTGAATCTGGTGAATTTATCCCTGTTACTGTCATCGAAGCAGCACCAAATGTTGTTCTTCAGGTTAAAACTGTTGAATCAGACGGTTATGAAGCAGTTCAGGTTGGCTTTGATGATAAACGTGAGGTATTGAGCAACAAACCTGCCAAAGGTCACGTGGCAAAAGCTAGCACGGCTCCTAAGCGCTTCATTCGTGAATTCAAAAACATTGAAGGCTTGGAAGTTGGTTCAGAATTGACTGTTGAACAATTTGAAGCTGGGGATGTTATTGATGTAACTGGTACAACCAAGGGTAAAGGGTTCCAAGGTGCCATCAAGCGCCATGGACAATCTCGTGGCCCTATGGCTCACGGTTCTCGTTACCATCGTCGTCCTGGTTCTATGGGACCGGTTGCACCTAACCGCGTATTTAAGAACAAACATTTGGCGGGACGCATGGGAGGTAACCGTGTAACTATTCAAAATCTTGAAGTTGTACAAGTTATTCCAGAGAAAAATGTTATCTTGATCAAAGGTAATGTTCCAGGTGCTAAGAAATCACTTATCACCATTAAATCTGCAGTAAAAGCTGCTAAATAAGAGGAAAGGAGAAAACAGTTATAATGGCAAACGTAAAACTATTTGACCAAGCTGGTAAGGAAGTTAGCACAGTTGAACTGAACGATGCAGTCTTCGGTATTGAACCAAACGAATCAGTAGTGTTTGATGTGGTTATCAGCCAACGCGCTAGCCTTCGCCAAGGTACACACGCTGTTAAAAATCGCTCTGCTGTATCTGGTGGTGGTCGTAAACCATGGCGCCAAAAGGGAACTGGACGTGCCCGCCAAGGTTCTATTCGTTCTCCGCAATGGCGTGGCGGTGGTGTTGTCTTTGGACCAACACCGCGTTCTTATGCTTACAAATTCCCGCAAAAAGTTCGTCGCCTTGCTCTGAAATCAGCTTTCTCAGCTAAAGTGGCTGAAGATAAGTTGGTTGCTGTAGATGCTCTTTCATTTGCAGCACCAAAGACTGCTGAATTTGCAAAAGTTTTAAGCGCACTGAGCATTGATTCGAAAGTGCTTGTTGTTTTGGAAGAAGACAACAAAGCTGCTGCTTTATCAGCACGCAATCTTCCGAATGTAGCAGTTGCAACTGCTACAACAGCAAGTGTTCTTGACATTGTAAATGCAGACAAACTTCTTGTTACAAAAGACGCAATCTCTACAATCGAGGAGGTTCTTGCATAATGAACTTGTACGACGTAATCAAAAAACCTATTATTACTGAAAAATCAATGCTTGATCTTGAAGCTGGCAAATACACATTTGAAGTTGATACACGTGCACATAAACTCTTGATTAAACAAGCTGTCGAAGCTGCTTTTGATGGGGTTAAGGTTGCAAGTGTTAACGTCGTTAATGTCAAGCCAAAAGAAAAACGCATGGGTCGCTATGTAGGTTTTACGAGTAAAACTAAAAAAGCGATTGTTACGCTTACAGCGGACTCAAAAGCAATTGAGTTGTTTGCAGCTGAAGCTGAATAATCTAAGGAGGGATAAAACGTGGGTATTAAAGTTTATAAACCAACGACAAATGGCCGTCGTAATATGACTTCTTTGGATTTTGCTGAAATCACTACAAGCACTCCTGAGAAAAGTTTGCTTGCTCCCTTGAGCAAGACAGCCGGCCGTAATAACAATGGTCGCATCACTGTTCGCCATCATGGTGGAGGGCACAAACGCCACTACCGTATTATCGATTTTAAACGCAATAAAGATAATGTTGAAGCGGTTGTAAAATCAATCGAATACGATCCAAACCGCACTGCAAATATTGCACTTGTCCACTACACTGACGGTGTTAAAGCTTACATCATTGCGCCGAAAGGTCTTGAGGTGGGTCAACGTATCGTTTCTGGTCCAGAAGCAGATATAAAAGTTGGTAATGCGTTGCCACTTGCTAATATTCCAGTTGGTACAGTTATCCACAATATTGAATTGAAGCCTGGTAAAGGTGGGGAGCTTGTGCGTGCAGCTGGAGCTTCTGCGCAGGTTCTTGGTCAAGAAGGTAAATACGTTCTTGTCCGCCTGCAATCAGGTGAAGTTCGCATGATTCTTGGTACTTGCCGCGCTACGGTTGGAACAGTTGGTAATGAGCAACAATCACTTATCAATCTCGGTAAAGCTGGCCGTAATCGCTGGAAAGGTGTTCGCCCAACCGTTCGTGGTTCTGTAATGAACCCTAACGATCACCCACACGGTGGTGGTGAAGGTAGAGCACCAGTTGGCCGTAAAGCGCCTTCTACTCCTTGGGGTAAACCTGCGCTTGGTCTTAAAACTCGTAATAAGAAAGCTAAATCAGACAAACTTATTGTTCGTCGTCGCAACGAAAAATAAATTCTGTAATCACATATCCGCCAGCTCGGTAGGGTTTATCAGGAAAAAGGTGCAATTTAGGGTGATTAATTGGTACTGTTTGTTTCACGCAGTGGTTGCTGGGAGTTTTTATAGCGTAGCTAAAAAACTGCGGATCGGCTGTGTGGAGAGCAGGATAATGGATTAGCTTGGATTGGGGCCTTGTCCTGTTCCCAAGCCGCTGTGGTTTATTATTAAAGGAGAATACATATAAATGGGACGCAGTCTTAAAAAGGGACCTTTCGTCGATGAGCACTTGATGAAAAAAATCGAAGCTCAAGCAAACGAAGAGAAGAAAAAAGTTATTAAAACTTGGTCACGTCGTTCTACGATTTTCCCAAGTTTCATTGGTTATACAATCGCTGTTTATGATGGACGTAAACACGTACCAGTTTACATCCAGGAAGACATGGTAGGTCATAAACTTGGTGAGTTTGCACCAACGCGTACTTACAAAGGTCACGCTGCAGACGATAAGAAAACACGTCGTTAATTAGGAGGAGGACACAATGGCAGAAATTACTTCAGCTAAAGCAATGGCTCGTACAGTGCGTGTTTCACCTCGTAAAACACGTCTTGTTCTTGATCTTATCCGTGGCAAGAATGTTGCTGATGCGATTGCAATCTTAAAATTCACACCAAACAAAGCTGCTTGTATTGTTGAAAACACACTTAATTCAGCAATTGCTAATGCAGAGAATAACTTTGGTTTGGAAAAGGCAAACTTGGTTGTATCTGAGACTTTCGCTAATGAAGGACCAACAATGAAACGTTTCCGTCCTCGCGCAAAAGGTTCAGCTTCACCAATCAACAAACGCACAACTCACGTTACAGTAGTTGTAGCAGAAAAATAAGGAGGTAAAATCGTGGGTCAAAAAGTACATCCAATTGGTATGCGCGTCGGAATCATCCGTGATTGGGATGCGAAATGGTATGCTGAAAAAGAATACGCAGATTACCTTCATGAAGATTTGGCAATCCGCAAGTTTATTAATAAAGAATTGGCAGATGCTTCGGTTTCAACTATTGAAATCGAGCGTGCTGTAAATAAAGTTATCGTTTCTCTTCACACGGCTAAACCAGGTATGGTTATCGGTAAGGGCGGCGCTAACGTTGATGCGCTTCGTGCTAAGTTGAATAAATTGACTGGTAAACAAGTGCATATCAACATTGTTGAAATTAAGGCACCTGATTTGGATGCGCACCTAGTTGGTGAAAGTATTGCTCGCCAATTGGAACAGCGTGTTGCTTTCCGCCGTGCTCAAAAGCAAGCTATCCAACGCACAATGCGTGCAGGTGCTAAAGGGATTAAAACACAAGTATCTGGACGTTTAAATGGTGCAGATATTGCCCGTGCTGAGGGGTACTCAGAAGGTACAGTTCCACTTCATACGCTTCGTGCAGATATTGACTATGCTTGGGAAGAAGCAGATACCACTTATGGAAAACTTGGTGTTAAAGTTTGGATCTATCGTGGTGAAGTGCTTCCAGCTCGTAAGAACACTAAAGGAGGCAAATAACAAATGTTAGTACCTAAACGTGTTAAACACCGCCGTGAATTCCGCGGTAAAATGCGCGGTGAAGCAAAAGGTGGCAAAGAGGTAGCATTCGGGGAATTTGGCCTTCAAGCTACAACTAGTCACTGGATTACTAACCGCCAAATCGAAGCAGCCCGTATCGCTATGACACGTTATATGAAACGTGGTGGTAAGGTTTGGATTAAAATCTTCCCGCACAAATCATATACTGCTAAAGCTATCGGGGTACGTATGGGGTCTGGTAAAGGTGCACCTGAAGGTTGGGTAGCACCAGTTAAACGTGGCAAAGTGATGTTTGAAATCGCTGGTGTTTCTGAAGAAGTCGCTCGTGAAGCCCTTCGTTTGGCTAGCCACAAGTTGCCAGTTAAGACTAAATTCGTAAGGCGTGAAGCAGAATAAGGAGAAGACATGAAACTTAAAGAAATCAAAGAGTTTGTCGCTGAGCTTCGTGGCTTGTCTCAAGAAGAACTTGCTCAAAAAGAAAGCGAACTGAAAAAAGAACTTTTTGATCTTCGTTTTCAAGCAGCTGCAGGTCAACTTGATCAAACTGCTCGCTTGAACGAAGTCAAGAAACAAATTGCACGTGTGAAAACTGTGCAGTCTGAAATGAAATAATAGATTGGGAAAGGAGTTAATCTAATAATGGAACGTAATCAACGTAGAACCCTTGTTGGACGCGTAGTCTCAGACAAGATGGATAAAACAATTACTGTTATAGTTGAAACAAAGCGTAACCACCCAGTCTATGGTAAACGTATCAACTATTCTAAGAAATATAAAGCACATGATGAAAACAATGTTGCTAAAACTGGCGATATCGTCCGTATCATGGAAACTCGCCCACTATCGGCTACTAAGCGCTTCCGTCTTGTAGAAGTAGTGGAAGAAGCTGTTATTATCTAATCAAACTAAAAGGAGACATTTGAAATGATTCAACAAGAAAGTCGCTTGAAAGTTGCTGATAATAGCGGTGCTCGTGAAATCTTGACCATCAAAGTTCTCGGTGGTTCAGGGCGTAAATTCGCTAACATCGGTGACGTTATCGTGGCCACCGTTAAACAAGCTGCCCCTGGTGGAGCTGTTAAAAAGGGTGATGTTGTTAAGGCTGTTATTGTACGTACTAAGTCAGGTGCTCGTCGTCCAGATGGTTCATATATCAAATTTGACGACAATGCAGCTGTGTTGGTTCGTGATGATAAAACACCTCGTGGAACTCGTATTTTCGGACCAGTTGCCCGTGAATTGCGTGAAGGTGGCTTCATGCGTATTGTATCTTTGGCGCCAGAAGTTCTCTAACTTCCGCCTTAGTTGCTTGCTAAAACAATAAAAACAAACTAGTCCCCTAGATTATCAATCTAGGGTGCCCTGTCAAAGGGCGTAAGAAAGAAATAGGAGAAATACTCAATGTTTGTAAAAAAAGGCGATAAAGTTCGTGTTATTGCTGGTAAGGACAAGGGTACTGAAGCTGTTGTCCTTAAGGCACTTCCAAAAGTGAATAAGGTTGTGGTTGAAGGTGTTGCTATGATCAAGAAACATCAAAAGCCAAACAATGAAAACCCTCAGGGTGCTATCGTTGAAAAAGAAGCGCCTATCCATGTATCTAACGTTCAGGTTCTTGATAAGAACGGTGTTGCTGGTCGTGTCGGTTATAAGTTTGTTGACGGCAAAAAGGTTCGTTACAACAAAAAATCGGGCGAAGTGCTTGATTAATCACGAAGGAAAGGAGAAAAGTATAAATGGCTAACCGTCTTAAAGAAAAATACACTAATGAAGTGGTTCCTGCTTTGACAGAAAAATTTAACTACTCATCAGTTATGGCCGTTCCTAAAGTTGAGAAAATCGTTCTTAACATGGGTGTTGGTGATGCTGTAAACAATGCTAAAAATCTGGAAAAAGCTGCTGCTGAGCTAGCACTTATCTCAGGTCAAAAACCATTGATTACCAAAGCGAAAAAATCTATCGCCGGCTTCCGCCTTCGTGAAGGGGTAGCAATCGGTGCTAAGGTCACATTACGCGGTCAACGCATGTATGAATTTTTGGATAAATTGGTTTCTGTTTCTCTTCCACGTGTCCGTGACTTCCATGGTGTTCCAACAAAATCTTTTGATGGACGCGGAAATTACACACTTGGTATTAAGGAACAATTGATTTTTCCAGAAATCAATTTTGATGATGTTGATAAAGTACGTGGTCTGGATATTGTTATTGTAACAACTGCTAACACTGACGAAGAGTCACGTGAATTGTTGGCGGGGCTTGGAATGCCTTTTGCAAAATAAATTAGGAGGTAAATAAATTGGCTAAAAAATCTATGATTGCTAAGAACCACCGCAAAGCGAAGTTCTCTACGCAAGCTTATACTCGTTGCGAACGTTGTGGCCGTCCACACTCTGTTTACCGCAAGTTTAAACTGTGCCGTGTTTGCTTCCGTGAATTGGCATATAAAGGTCAAATTCCAGGCGTAACAAAAGCGTCTTGGTAAAAACATGATGTGAGAGCGTTAAGCTACCAAAACAAAAATAGGAGAATCGACGGAGAGTCTGAAGACTCTAGGAAATTTTACACCTAAAGGTGGCCACATCTGTAATCTAGCTAAAGCTAGAACAGATGCGTCTCTTTTTTGTACAGGTAGTCACTCGAACTCAAATAACATGATACTAAGCTCGTGATGAACAAAGCAAAATTAGGAAATCGAGGAAGTTTGCTTGCAAACAAGTCGATCTATCTATTTTGCACGGTTCATGGGGCGAGTTCAACTAACATGATACAAATCTTGTTCGCTGATGTGAGCACGGGGAAAAGCCTGTGCGAAAAGGACAAACTCTTCTAGAAACTGAGGTTTCTGCGCCGAGTTTCCTATTTTTGCGGTGGTTTTTACCGCCCTTTGTATCAATTTAACTAGCAAGTGAGAGCTTCAAACTACTAGTAAGAGGAGAATAATTTAATGGTTATGACTGACCCAATTGCAGACTTTTTGACACGCATTCGTAATGCTAACCAAGCAAAACATGAAGTGCTTGAAGTACCTGCATCAAAGATCAAAAACGGGATTGCAGAAATCCTTAAACGCGAAGGTTTCGTGAAGAATGTTGAATTTGTTGAAGACAACAAACAAGGGATCGTCCGTGTTTTCTTGAAATATGGTCAAAACGGTGAACGTGTTATCACTAACTTGAGACGTGTTTCAAAACCAGGTCTTCGTGTTTACACAAAACGTGAAGAACTTCCAAAGGTTCTTAATGGCCTTGGAATTGCAATTATTTCTACATCAGAAGGTCTTTTGACAGATAAAGAAGCACGTCAGAAGAACGTTGGTGGCGAAGTATTAGCTTACGTTTGGTAATCTCGTAAGAGGTGCCAACAAACTTGCTCATTGAACACGGGCTAAAACCTGTGTGAAAAAGATAAACTTTCCTAGAAACCTGAGTTTCTGCGTCAAGTTTCCTATTTTCACTTCGGTTTTTGACGCCCTTTGTATCATGAGCACCCCGTGAAAACTAGTCGCTTAAAGCGGCCTGATAATTTAACAGGAGAAAAGAAAATATGTCACGTATTGGTAATAAAGTTATTGTATTGCCTGCTGGAGTTGAACTCAGTAACAAGGACAATGTAGTAACTGTAAAAGGACCTAAAGGTGAACTCACTCGGGAGTTTAACAAAAACATCGAAATTAGAGTTAATGGTAATGAAGTAACTCTTCATCGTCCAAACGACTCCAAAGAAATGAAAACAATCCACGGAACGACCCGTGCTAACCTCAACAATATGGTGGTCGGTGTTTCTGAAGGATTTAAGAAAGAACTGGAAATGCGCGGGGTTGGTTACCGTGCACAGCTTCAGGGCTCTAAGCTTGTGCTTTCTGTTGGTAAATCACACCAAGACGAAGTTGAAGCTCCAGAGAATGTCACGTTTGAACTACCAAGTCCAACGCAAATCGTGGTTCAGGGTATCAACAAAGAAGTTGTTGGTCAAACAGCAGCTTACATTCGTGGTCTTCGTTCACCAGAACCCTATAAGGGCAAAGGTATTCGTTACGTTGGTGAATATGTTCGCCGCAAAGAAGGTAAGACAGGTAAATAATAGATGGTGTCAGATGCAGATTTTTTCTGCTATCTGTCATTCTCTAAATTGACGAGAGTTGGCTCAAACTAACTCATCATAGAAATTTAAGAGGTGAAAATTGTGATTTCGAAACCAGATAAAAATAAAATCCGCCAAAAACGCCATCGTCGTGTTCGCGGAAAACTCTCTGGAACTGCTGATCGCCCACGTTTGAACGTATTTCGTTCTAATACAGGCATCTACGCTCAAGTAATTGATGACGTAGCGGGTGTAACGCTCGCAAGTGCTTCAACTCTTGACAAGGAAGTTTCTAAAGGAACAAAGACAGAGCAAGCCGTTGTGGTTGGTAAACTTGTTGCTGAACGCGCAGTAGCTAAAGGTATTTCTGAAGTGGTGTTTGACCGCGGTGGATATCTCTATCACGGACGTGTGAAGGCTTTGGCTGACTCAGCTCGTGAAAACGGATTGAAATTCTAATAGGGAGGACACAAAAACATGGCGTTTAAAGACAATGCAAATGAATTTGAAGAACGCGTCGTTGCCATCAACCGAGTTTCTAAAACTGTAAAAGGTGGACGTAACTTGCGTTTTGCAGCACTTGTTGTTGTAGGTGACCGTAATGGTCGCGTTGGCTTCGGAACAGGTAAGTCTAAAGAAGTACCGGAAGCTATTCGAAAAGCAGTCGAAGCTGCTAAGAAGAACCTCATTGATGTTCCTATGGTTGGTACTACTATCCCTCATGAAGTTTATACAAACTTCAGTGGGGCACGTGTACTGTTGAAACCAGCTGTTGAAGGTTCTGGGGTTGCTGCAGGAGGTGCTGTTCGTGCCGTTGTTGAATTGGCTGGTATTGCTGATGTGACATCTAAATCACTTGGGTCAAATACCCCTATCAACATCGTTCGTGCAACTGTTGAAGGTTTGAAGCAATTGAAGCGTGCAGATGAAGTAGCTGCTCTTCGCGGTATTTCAGTTTCTGATCTAGGCTAAGAAAGGAGATTACTATGGCTCAAATTAAAGTTACTTTGACTAAGTCTCCAATTGGCCGTAAACCAGAACAACGTAAAACAGTTGTGGCTCTTGGACTTAGCAAAATGAACAGCTCAGTTGTCAAAGAAGATAATGCTGCTGTTCGTGGTATGATCAATACGGTCTCTCATTTAGTGACTGTAGAAGATGTAAAATAAAATTATAATAAGTCGCAAGGTTTTTCTTTGCGACTTATACTAAATTAAGAGATAATGTATAGGCGAGTTTTTGGGGAGAGTCCTTTTCCCTTCTCAAAGGCGCTAGCATTTTACAAAAAAGGAGAAAAAATTAGACATGAAACTTCATGAATTGAAACCAGCTCAAGGCTCTCGCAAGGTTCGTAACCGTGTAGGACGTGGGACATCATCAGGTAATGGTAAAACCGCAGGCCGTGGTCAAAAGGGTCAAAAGGCTCGCAGCGGCGGTAGTATTCGCCCAGGATTTGAAGGTGGACAAACACCATTGTTCCGTCGCCTGCCAAAACGCGGTTTTACTAATGTCAACGCTAAAGAATATGCCATTGTAAACCTTGATCAATTAAATGCTTTTGAGGATGGCGCAGAAGTAACACCAGCTGCTCTGAAAGAAGCTGGTATTGTTCGTGCTGAAAAATCAGGTGTTAAAATCCTTGGTAATGGTGAGTTGACTAAGAAATTGACCGTTAAAGCGGCTAAATTCTCTAAATCTGCTGAAGCAGCTATAACTGCTAAAGGTGGTTCAATCGAAGTCATCTAATGAGGGGTACTCATTATGTTCTTTAAATTATTATTTGAAGCATTGCGCTTGAAAAATGTCAGGAGAAAAATCCTCTTTACAATTTTCATTATCTTGGTCTTCCGTATTGGTGCGCACATTACGGTTCCAGGAGTCAATGCGACAAGCCTTGAGAATATGAAGGACTTACCCTTCCTTAATATGCTCAATTTGATTAGTGGTAGTGCTATGGGGTCCTTCTCGATCTTCGCATTGGGGGTTAGTCCTTATATCACTGCTTCCATTGTTGTTCAGCTTTTACAGATGGACATCTATCCTCGCTTTGTTGAGTGGAGTAAACAGGGAGAAGTTGGCCGCCGTAAACTTAATCAGGCGACACGGTATATCTCACTGGTTCTGGGATTTGTTCAATCGGTTTCCATTACCGCAGGCTTTAATGTTCTGGCTAGTTCGCAACTTTTAGCCAATCCTAGCCTAAAAACTTATCTTACGGTAGGCTTGATATTAACAACTGGTACAGTCATTGTGACATGGCTGGGTGACCAGATTACTGATAAAGGTTTTGGTAATGGGGTCTCTATGATCATCTTTGCAGGGATCATTGCCCAGATTCCAGATGCTATCAAGTCCATTTACAATGAATACTTTGTGAATGTTGAATCTGGACAGATGACGAATTCTCTGATTTATGTTGGCTTGCTCATCTTTGCAGTTTTGGTTATCATCTTTTTTACTACTTTTGTACAACAAGCTGAATATCAAATTCCAATCCAATATACTAAATTGGCACAAGGGGCACCGACAAGTTCGTACTTGCCATTGAAGGTTAATCCTGCAGGAGTTATTCCTGTTATCTTTGCTAGTTCGATTACGGCTGCTCCAAGCTCAATTATCACTTTCCTTCAAAGTACCAACACAAATATTCCTTGGTTAGACACCTTGCAGGAACTGTTTTCTTATCAATCGCCAACAGGTATGGCGATTTATGCAGTGTTAATTGCTTTGTTCTCGTTCTTTTATACCTTTGTTCAGGTTAATCCAGAAAAAACAGCAGAAAATTTGCAGAAAAACGCTTCCTATATTCCAAGTGTTCGGCCTGGCCGCGAGACGGAACAGTATCTTTCGTCCTTGTTGAAAAAATTGGCAACAATTGGTTCGCTTTTCTTAGCTTTTATCGCTCTAATCCCAATTATTGCGCAGCAAGTCTTTAATTTATCATCGGCTGTTGCTTTGGGAGGAACTAGTTTGCTTATCTTAATTTCAACTGGTATTGAAGGAATGAAGCAATTGGAAGGCTATCTTCTTAAGAAAAAATATGTTGGATTTATGAATGCAGAATAGAATACAGGTTGACATTGTCAACCTTTCTATTTTGTTTTTTGATAAGCTTGCCAGACTGGTAGGCTTATTTAAAAACAAAATAAGGAGACGATTATGAATCTTTTAATCATGGGACTGCCAGGGGCAGGCAAAGGTACTCAGGCTGCTAAAATTGTTGAGCAGTTTGGGGTGGCCCATATCTCAACAGGGGATATGTTCCGCGCTGCAATCACCAACCAAACAGAGTTAGGATTGTTGGCAAAATCCTATATGGATAAGGGAGACTTGGTACCTGATGAAGTGACTAACGGTATTGTCAAGGAGCGTCTAGCACAAGAGGATATCAAGGAAAAGGGCTTCTTGCTAGATGGCTACCCACGAACTTTGGAACAGGCAGAGGTGCTGGATGCTATTTTGAAGGAGCTTGATTTAAAACTGGATGCAGTTGTAAATATTGAGATCGCCTCCAGCAAATTGGTTGAGCGGTTGAGCGGGCGTATTATCAACCGCAAGACAGGGGAAACTTATCATAAAGTCTTTAACCCACCTGCTGATTATAATGAAGAAGACTACTATCAACGCGATGATGATAAGCCTGAGGCTGTTAAACGTCGCTTAGAAGTGAATATTGCTCAAGGTCAGCCTATTATTGCTTATTATCGCCGTCAAGATCTGGTTTATGATATTGAAGGGGACCAAGATATCGAAGATGTCTTTAAAGATGTGAGCAAAGCAATTTCAGGCTTGAAATAATTTGGCTATCCTACTTGCGCAAGCGTTGAACTTGTGTTATCATAGTATAGTCTGACTTATAATTGTTACCCCTGTGTCTTCAGGGGTAATCGAATCGAAATTTAGGGGGTACTTTTGCGTGGCAAAAGAAGATGTGATTGAAATTGAAGGCAAGGTTGTTGAAACTATGCCGAATGCTATGTTTACGGTTGAGCTTGAAAACGGGCATCAGATTTTAGCAACTGTCTCTGGTAAAATCCGCAAGAATTATATTCGTATTTTGGTTGGAGATCGTGTGACTGTTGAAATGAGTCCCTACGACTTGACACGTGGACGCATCACATACCGCTTTAAATAATCGAAATAATTGGAGGGATTAAAATATGAAGGTAAGACCATCGGTTAAACCAATTTGCGAATACTGTAAGGTTATTCGTCGTAACGGTCGTGTTATGGTTATTTGTCCATCAAATCCAAAACACAAACAACGTCAAGGATAAGATAGAAAGGAGAAAAAATGGCTCGTATTGCTGGAGTTGATATTCCAAATGATAAACGTGTAGTGGTTTCGCTAACTTATATTTACGGAATCGGTTTGACAACATCACAAAAGATCTTGGCAGCAGCTGGTGTCTCAGAAGATATCCGTGTTAAAGATTTGACGACTGATCAAGAAGATGCTATCCGCCGTGAAGTTGATAGTATCAAAGTTGAAGGTGATCTTCGCCGTGAAGTAAACATGAATATCAAGCGTCTGATGGAAATCGGTTCTTACCGAGGAATTCGTCACCGCCGCGGACTTCCTGTCCGCGGACAAAACACGAAAAATAATGCTCGCACACGTAAAGGTAAAGCTGTTGCGATTGCAGGTAAGAAAAAATAATATAGGAGGTAAATAAATTGGCTAAACCAACACGTAAACGTCGTGTGAAGAAAAACATCGAATCTGGTGTTGCTCATATTCATGCTACTTTTAACAACACTATTGTTATGATTACAGATGTGCATGGTAACGCTTTGGCATGGTCATCAGCAGGTGCTCTTGGTTTTAAGGGTTCTCGTAAATCTACACCATTTGCTGCTCAAATGGCTGCAGAAGCTGCCGCGAAGTCAGCCCAAGAACATGGTTTGAAGACGGTTGAAGTTACTGTAAAAGGCCCTGGTTCAGGTCGTGAATCAGCTATTCGTGCCCTTGCAGCAGCAGGTCTTGAAGTCACTGCAATTCGTGATGTGACTCCTGTGCCACATAATGGTGCTCGTCCTCCAAAACGTCGTCGTGTATAATCGTAACGAATTTTACTAACCGTACACTACATCGTTTTGAGGGAGTATTTAAATGATTGAGTTTGAAAAACCAACAATAACAAAAATTGATGAAAATAAAGACTATGGCCAATTTGTTATCGAACCACTTGAACGTGGCTACGGAACAACTCTAGGTAACTCTCTTCGTCGTGTACTCTTGTCTTCACTTCCGGGTGCAGCGGTGACATCTATTAAAATTGATGGGGTACTTCACGAGTTTGATACCATTCCGGGTGTCCGTGAAGATGTGATGCAAATTATCCTTAATATTAAAGGATTGGCTGTAAAATCCTACGTTGATGAGGAAAAAACGATTGAGCTTGATGTCCAAGGTCCAGCAGAAATAACTGCAGGTGATATTTTGACGGATAGTGATATCGAAATTGTAAATCCTGACCATTATCTCTTTACGATTGCTGAGGGACATAGCTTTAAAGCAAGTATGACTGTTGCTAAGAATCGTGGGTATGTTCCTGCAGAAGGCAATAAGAATGGAAGTGCCCCAGTAGGAACTTTAGCAGTAGATTCAATCTACACACCTGTTAAAAAAGTTAATTACCAAGTTGAGCCAGCTCGCGTTGGTAGCAATGATGGCTTTGATAAATTGACGATTGAAATTATGACGAATGGGACAATTATCCCCGAAGATGCCTTAGGTCTCTCTGCGCGTGTCTTGATTGAGCATTTAAACCTGTTTACTGATTTGACTGAAATCGCTAAGACAACTGAAGTCATGAAGGAAGCAGAAAGTGTTTCAAATGACCAAGTGTTGGATCGTACAATCGAGGAGATTGATTTGTCGGTTCGTTCATATAACTGTTTGAAACGTGCAGGTATCAATACTGTATTTGACCTCACTGAAAAAACAGAGCCTGAAATGATGAAAGTTCGCAACTTGGGACGCAAGAGTCTTGAGGAAGTTAAAGTAAAATTAGCTGAGCTTGGTCTAGGGCTTAAAAATGATAAATAATAATATAGGAGGATAAGATGGCTTACCGTAAATTAGGACGCACTAGCTCTCAACGTAAAGCGATTCTTCGTGATTTAACTACTGATCTCTTAATCAATGAATCAATCGTAACGACTGAAGCTCGTGCTAAAGAAATTCGTAAAACTGTCGAAAAAATGATCACCTTTGGTAAACGTGGTGATTTACATGCTCGCCGTCAAGCAGCTGCTTTTGTGCGTAACGAGATTGCATCTGAAAACTACAACGAAGAAAGTGATGAGTATACTTCAACAACTGCTCTTCAAAAGCTTTTTGATGATATTGCACCGCGCTATGCCGAGCGCAATGGTGGTTACACTCGTATCTTGAAGACGGAACCTCGTCGTGGCGATGCTGCACCAATGGCAATTATTGAACTTGTATAAGATCATCAATTTTGTTGAGTGTTATGATGATGGATACTACTAGTAAGTATAAGTATCTTAGTCTAGCTCTGGTCTACCGCTGGAGGAGTTTTTCCTTCAGCGGGAACACTCATCATAAGGAATGGAAAAAGCGATGCAACGCTTGTTTACGAGAGAATTTTTCGATTAGAATTTTTTCCCGTAAGCAGGCGTTTTTAAGGCTATCAGTTTAAGGAACTCTACCAACTATAAACTTGTCATTAAGCATGGAGTAGAATCACGAGTGAATTACACCCGTCTCTCTGAAGTGTTTTTCTATACGGTACTTTAGCCAACTCCATTTTAGAACTTTCAAATTTGAAAAAAACTTAATAAAACGAAAAAAGGTCGCAAAAAGTATTGACAAAGGGGTAGGGGTTTGATAGAATAAAGGAGCTGTTTTCGAGAGGGGACAGTTCAAGACCTTTGAGAACTGAAT
>NZ_JBZFUL010000021.1:0-35518 GCF_058314515.1 Streptococcus sp. ELY_137 | reverse complement strand
TTATATAAAAATTTTCTTCAATTCCTTCACCTATACAATCACACCAACCTCGTACAGAACCGCTGTTCTCGCGGGCTAAATCATTTACAAATATTAGGTAATTTTGTACAATACAGCTATGAAAATTTTGATAACATCGGGAGGAACCTCTGAGGCTATTGATTCAGTTCGTAAGATTACTAATCAGTCCACAGGTTCACTTGGTAAAGTGATAGCTGAGTGCTTTTTAAAAGCGGGACACGAGGTCACTTTGGTTACCGTCAAATCTGCTATCAAACCTGCCAAACATCCTAAACTAACAATTCATGAAATTACTAACGTTTCTTCTTTAATAAATGTATTAGAACCTTTAGTTAAAAGCCAAGATGTTTTCATTCACAGTATGGCTGTATCAGATTACACACCGGTTTACATGACTGACTTAGCAGAACTACAGTCAGTAAGCGACCCAGCACAACTCTTAAACAAACAAAACCAAGAAGCTAAAATCTCCAGCAAAGCTGATTATCAAGTACTTTTCTTGGCTAAAACCCCAAAGGTTATCAGCCTGATTAAGTCTTGGAACCCAGCTATCAGGCTTGTAGGTTTTAAACTCTTAGTAGATGCCCCCCATGAAGAACTGATTGCAGTTGCTCGTGAGAGCCTGATTAAGAATCATGCTGATTATATTCTTGCCAATGACCTTAATGATATTGGTTTTAATAAGCATGTAGGCTATTTGGTCTCTGAGACTGAGGAGTTCAGAGCAGATACCAAAGAGGCTATTGCTGCTCTAATTTTAGAAAGGGTAACACATGGCTAAAACTATTTTACTAGCTGTTTCGGGTTCTATTTCAGCCTACAAATCGGCTGATTTAACCAGTCAGCTAAAAAAATTAGGTTACAATGTACAGATTATAATGTCAGAGGCAGCTACCAAGTTTATCACACCGCTGACCTTGCAAGTGCTGTCCAAAAATCCGGTCTATACCGATGTCATGGAAGAGAAGGTAGCAGACCGTATCAATCATATTGAGCTTGGTAAAGAGACTGATCTCTTTGTTCTAGCTCCGGCTTCTGCTAACACTATCGCCAAGCTGGCTAACGGTTTAGCAGACAGCATGATCACCGCAACAGCCCTTGCACTCCCAAACGATCTTCCTAAATTCATAGCCCCAGCTATGAATACAAAAATGTATGACAACCCTTTAACTCAGCGTAATCTATCTATTTTAAATGAGATTGGCTATCAAGAAATTCAGCCACGGTCCAGTCTGTTAGCCTGCGGCGATATCGGTCGCGGTGCCCTAGCTGAACTGTCAGATATTATAGAAGTCATCGAGGAGGCTCTAGATGAATCAGAAAAATAAATCGCGTCAAGTTGCACAGATTTCACTGCTTTTAGCAACAATGGTTGTTATTGAATTTATCAGCCAGATGATATTTGCAGCCTTTCCACTTCCTATTAAACCAAGCATTACTTCTATCCCTGTTATTATAGCCTCTATTATTTACGGTCCTAAAATCGGCGCCACTCTCGGTGGCTTCATGGGAATAATGAGTGTTGTTCGCAACAGCATCATCATCCTTCCAACCAGCTACCTCTTCTCTCCCTTTGCACCCGATGGTAACTGGCGATCCTTGATCGTTGCCCTAATTCCACGCATCTTAATCGGTATTTTTCCTTATTTTATCTATAAAGTATTATCCACTCGTACAGGACTGTTCCTTTCAGGACTATCAGGAGCTCTGACCAATACCGTTTTTGTCTTTTTAGGAATTTATCTTCTCTTCTCGGGAGTGTATTCCGGCAATATCCAAACACTTCTAGCTGCTGTTTTCACTAACAATGCTATTGCTGAAATGTTGATCGCGGCTGTAGTTACAACTGCTACAGTACCTGTACTTCAGCGCTTAAAATATTAACTATTACACTTCTCCATCGCATCAGCATTGATCAGTGCTGATGTTTTTTAATGCCCGAACATGACTTAAAACAAGGGGCAACAAAAACCTTGGATTTAAGGCACATAGCTCTGATGACTTTGTCATACCCACAAAATCATGAAGTTATCAGATGATCTATAAGAAATCAGCAACTCAAAGGATTTAAATTCTCTCACTTTTCTATTTGTTGCTAAGGTAACAATCAATCACCCTGCCAAACTGCTCGTTCAAATCAACTAATAAAAGCAGACTGTCCTCCCGCTCTTGCTAAAAGAAAGAGAATGTAAAAAGCGCTTTCCCTGCGATATAGCAGGAAGCGGTGAATATGACCCCACGCTTAGTGGCTTTCCCCAATCTTGAAGTCATCCTGCTGATATGATATAATGAAAGCGGTTAAAAATATAGAGGAGGCAATCATGACTTATACTGAAAACTATCAAAAATGGCTTAATTTTGCGGCTCTTCCTGACTATCTCCGCGACGAACTCGTCAGCATGAATGAAAAGACCAAGGAGGACGCTTTTTATACTAACCTTGAGTTTGGAACCGCCGGTATGCGCGGCATTATTGGTGCCGGTACTAACCGTATCAACATCTACGTGGTACGTCAGGCCACCGAAGGCTTAGCCAAACTTATCGAAACAAAGGGGGATGCTACTAAACAGCGTGGTGTTGCTATTGCCTATGATTCTCGCCACTTTTCCCCAGAATTTGCCTTTGAATCGGCTCAAGTACTGGCACAGCACGGTATCAAGTCCTATGTCTTTGAAAGTCTCCGTCCTACACCTGAACTATCGTTCGCTGTCCGCCACCTTGGAGCCTTTGCTGGCATCATGGTAACTGCCAGTCACAATCCTAAGCAATTCAATGGCTATAAAGTGTACGGTGAAGATGGTGGTCAGATGCCGCCAGCTGATGCTGATGCCCTGACTGATTTTATCCGTTCAATTGATAATCCTTTTGATATTCAGTTGGCTGAACTTGAAACTTCTAAGGAAGCAGGCCTTATCACAGTCATTGGTGAAGATGTTGATAAGGAATATCTTAAAGAAGTCAAAGCTGTCAATATTAACCAAAATCTTATTGATGAGTACGGTAAGGATATGAAGATTGTCTACACACCTCTGCATGGTACAGGTGAAATGTTGACTCGCCGCGCGCTGGCTCAGGCTGGTTTCGACTCTGTTCAGGTTGTCGAAGCTCAGGCGGTCGCTGACCCTGATTTTTCAACAGTTAAATCGCCAAATCCTGAAAACCAATCAGCCTTTGCTCTAGCTGAAGATTTGGGACGTCAGGCTGATGCTGATGTTTTGGTGGCTACTGACCCCGATGCAGACCGTCTCGGTGTTGAAATTCGTCAAGTTGATGGCTCTTATCTTAATCTAACAGGCAACCAAATCGGTGCCTTGATTGCTAAGTATATTTTAGAGGCTCATAAAACAGCTGGCACTCTGCCTGCTAATGCTGCTCTAGCTAAATCAATCGTATCGACCGAATTGGTTACCAAGATTGCTGAAAGTTACGGAGCTACCATGTTCAATGTCCTAACTGGCTTCAAATTCATCGCTGAAAAGATTCAGGAATTTGAGGACAAACATAATCACACATATATGTTTGGCTTTGAAGAAAGTTTCGGCTATCTGATTAAACCGTTTGTACGCGATAAAGACGCTATTCAAGCTGTCCTCATTGTCGCTGAAATCGCAGCCTACTATCGCTCTCGGGACATGACCTTAGCAGACGGTATCGCTGAAATCTACAAAGAGTATGGTTACTATGCAGAGAAAACCATCTCTGTTACTCTTTCAGGTGTTGATGGCGCATCTGAAATCAAGAAAATCATGGATAAATTTCGCAAGGATGCTCCTAAACAATTTAATCATACCGATATTATCAAGACAGAGGATTTCCTTGAGTTAACAGCGACCAGTCAAGATGGTGTCGTTGAAAAATTGACCACTCCGCCTAGCAATGTCCTTAAATATAGCCTAGCAGATGACGCTTGGATTGCCGTACGCCCATCTGGTACCGAACCAAAAATTAAATTTTATATTGCTACAGTCGGTACTTCACAAGAAGATGCTAAAGCTAAAATCGCAGCAATTGAGTCTGAAATTAATGCCTTCGTTGGCTAATTTGATTAGATCAAATCCTAGACAAGAAAAGGGTCTCCTATCCGGAAACCCTTTTTAGCTTACAATCTTACGATATATAGAAAAACTTATTTCTTATTTATTGCCTCGACCCAGGAGGTTCCTTACTACAGGCCTAGTGCGTTACCGTAAGGGAAGAAACTTGAACTTGCTTGTTACATCATTACATCATGAAAGTGATTTTATGATTTCCACTCTGGTAATCAGACCGTTTTTCATACTATCAACCCGCAGGGCAACATCATTTAAATAGACAGCTGCGCCGATAGTAACATGCTTTTCTTCGGCCTCCAAGTGACGGACAACAAAATCCCTTAATAATTCACCCTTCTCACCAACCAAATTGACACGTGCTAAAATATTGGCAATCTTAACCTTTTGACTTCCCCGGACAATAATATTAGTAGAATCATCAAAATTAGTAAACAAATATTTACGAGTTGCAAACAAGGCTACAATAGCCAAAATACTCCACAGAGAATTCAGGCCGCTACTTTGATCTATGACAACATGCCTAGCTATAGCAAAGAGTAAAACCTCAATGATGGTGGCAGAGGTATGCTTACTCAGCATTTTTATCAGCTCAACGCCGATAGCAATGCTCATAGCTTGATTGAGAAAATGCTGCAAATACTCTTCGATAGAGGCTTGGGAATTAAAAATTCCCATAACATTCATGGCCAAAGAGCCCGTCGAGATGACAAGAACGACCATTAAAATAAGAGAAATCAAAATTTCGACATAAAATGATAGCTCATAAAAGCTTACCTGTAAAAACTTCCGCATACGATCTCCCTTTCACCTAGCTACTAAAGAATGCAAAACTGTTTTCTTTTATTATAACTTATCTTTAAAGGAAAAGGTAGCTTGGAAAATTATCAGCATAGGAAAAACACTGCTAAAGAACTCCCTAATTCTTGCATTCTATTCTACTTTTCGGTGTCATGCTTAGTTTTTCTATTATGATTATTTAGAAGCTTGACCCCCAATGTTTAAGTAAACTTCGAGAAAATTATTATCGTATTTACGAAATAACTAAGCCTTTCTAACAAGTAGACTCCTCCTCTTGAATTTCACTTAAGATATACTAAAATGAAAATGTATCTGACAAACGAATTGGTACCGCTCGCTTTGGAAGGTATAAAATTTTTTACAAGGAGGTTTTTATATGATGAAAACATTAGCATTTGAACAATTTGATGTAATAGACGAAAAGTTTTTAACTGAGATTAACGGTGGTGATGCTGTTAGCCAATGTCTCGCAGGAATTGCTGCATTTGGTCTTCTCGGCGGTAGTATTTTCTTTTGTGGCGGTGAGGCCTACTAATCTCACTACCTAATTGCTAAAAAATATCGATTCTATAATTCAATAGTAAGGGGCTCCTTCCCCATTTTAGTATGATGAGCTATTTCTGAATTGTGGTTCTTTCTAAGCTATTAAGGAATAAAATTTTAAGTTTTGTCAGTACTGAACCAAACAAAATTATCAAAATAGGGAGGGTGAGAGGATTCATCAATTTCAAAAAATTGTATTTGAGTCCTCTCCCTTTTTATAGTTTTTCCAGATAGATCAAATTCCGATTCAAATCAAATGAGTATCAGAGAAAGCAAAGCTTTATTGAATATGAATGAGATGCTTCCTTAACAATTTTCATGAAAATACTAGGCCTGCCTTCCCCCTTCAAAGTGGGCAAGCCTTTATTTTTAGAAATTCAAAATCAGCCTCTGCATCTTGCAGAAGCTGATTTTTCTTACATCGATAATTGATTGTAAGAACGGTTAAAGGCTGAAATGATTTTAGGTGAGGCCTTATTATAGGCTGTTTCTTCTTTATAATTAGCACTGACAATAATACGGTGTGATGCTTCGGCATCGTCACAAGTAACTAAGGTTAAAGTCTTAGCACCGGGTGTATCATCAATCACAGCAACATCCGTCGGATCAACTGTTTTAACCTCTGCAATGATATAGGTATAAACGGTATTTTTATCCGTTACATAGATTTCCATACCTTCCTTGGCATTTTCTAAGGGAGAAAACAGCATTTTCGAAGCACCAGTGACACCAAAAACATGGTGACTAGCTAAAGCATAGTTATTTTCGCCCCCCATGACCTGATTCTCCTTCATTGTACCTGCTCCGTACGATAACTCAGTATTGCCAAGCCCCTTAAAGATTGGTAAGTTCAGTTCCAAATCCGGAATAGCAATACCACCGATAACCGGCAGATTTTGAGCATCCATTTGTGAGGAAAGAACGGACTGGGCAGAGATAGATTCTACAGAATCAAAATCATAGGTCACGTCTGCTTTCTTGTTTTTATTCAAAGTCTGCTTTGATACCTTAGATACTTGATACTTATTTGTATTCCAAGCAATTATTGAGTTTCGAATGGAGCGGTTAAAAATCAGTGCCAACCCAAGCAACATAAGAAGAATAATCAGTATCGTACGCAACCAAGAACGAGACCTTTTTCCAGAAGCACGCGACTTATCCTGTCTTTTACGGCTGTGATGCTGTGTCGTATTAGTCTTGGCCATCAGTGTCTTGTCCTTCCTTTTCTTCTTCCTCATTGTCGACAAGCGCAAAGGTTACAATCTTGGATTGGTCATCTAGACGCATCACCTTAACTCCCATTGTTGAGCGGCCGGTTTGAGAGATATCAGACACGCCTGTACGAATAATAACACCTGTATCAGTCATAATCATGATATCCTCCTCACCCCTGATGGTTACCAGACCAGCCAACTGACCATTTTTAGCCGTAATATTAGCTGTCTTAATTCCTTTACCACCGCGGCCCTTAGTAGGATATTCAGACGCTTGGGTGCGTTTCCCATAACCTTTTTCTGTAATCACCAGTACTTCTTGATTTTCGGTGATGACTGAGGCACCAATAACTAAGTCCCCATCACGCAGGGTAATTCCCTTGACACCTGTAGCACTGCGTCCCATATTGCGGACAGTAGTCTCATTAAAGCGCACAGAGTAACCAAACTGCGTTCCAATAATAATGTCATCCTGACCGCTAGTCAAGAGGACATTGATCAGTTCATCACCTTCTCTAAGATTAAGAGCCTTAAGACCATTCTGGCGAATATTGGCAAATTCAGAAACTCCTGTTCGTTTAACCAAACCTTGTTTTGTTGTAAAGAAGAAGGATTTCTCAGTTACTGATCCCTGCTCCAAACTAATAATCGTCTGGATAGTCTCACCTTCTGCTAATTTCAAGAGATTGACAACCGGTAATCCCTTGGCTGTTCGACCATATTCTGGAATTTCGTAGCCTTTGAGGCGATAGACTCGACCTTGATTCGTAAAGAAGAGCACCGCATCATGGGTACTGGTTGAAACTAGGTCACGAACAAAATCATCATCATTGACACCAGTACCTTGAACACCACGGCCACCGCGCTTCTGAGCTCTAAACTCATCTTGGGCCAAGCGTTTGATATACCCCTTATTCGAGAGTGTAATCAGGACATTCTCTTCTTCAATCAAATCTTCGTCTTCCAGTGAGAGCACTTCCCCCACCATCAGCTCGGTGCGACGACCATCAGCAAATTTTCGCTTAATATCGTCCATCTCTTCTTTAATAATATTAACAACTCGCTCTGGCTTGGCCAGAATATCAGCTAAATCAGCAATCAAAGCCAAGAGGTCATTGTATTCATTTTGAATTTTATCGCGTTCCAAACCGGTTAAACGGCGCAGACGCATATCAAGAATAGCCTGACTTTGCCGCTCAGACAAATCAAAACGCGACATTAATTCGGCCTGAGCCTCTGCGTCAGTCTGGCTGCCACGGATAATAGCAATAACCTCATCTAGATGGTCCAGAGCGATTAGCAAGCCTTCTAAAATATGGGCTCTAGCTTCAGCCTTTTCCTTGTCAAACTGAGTCCGACGAACAATAACTTCTTTTTGGTGGGCAATGTAATTCTCGATAATTTGTCGTAAAGACAAAATCTTTGGCACACCACTTTCAATCGCCAACATATTAAAACTAAAGTTGGTCTGCAAACTTGTTAGTTTAAAGAGATTATTCAGTATAACATTGGCAGAGGCATCACGACGGACCTCAATGATAAAGCGGACACCTTCCCGACTGGACTCATCACGGACAGCTGTAATGCCTTCTACACGTTTTTCTTGGGCTAACCGAACAATATGTTCATGCACTTTGGTTTTATTAACTCCGTAAGGGAACTCTGTCACAACGATACGTTCGCGACCTGATTTAGTCGTTTCAATTTCTGTGCGCGAACGCAGTACAATAGACCCCTTGCCCGTCTCATAAGCACGGTGAATCCCTGATTTTCCCATAACAAGGGCACCTGTAGGAAAGTCTGGTCCAGGCAAGACCTCCATGATATCTCTGGTCGTAGCATCTGGTTTATCCATAACAAGCTTAACCGCATCAATAGCTTCACCTAAGTTATGTGGTGGGATATTAGTTGCCATCCCAACAGCAATCCCTGTCGCCCCATTGACAAGCAAGTTAGGAAAGCGTGATGGTAAAACCATGGGTTCACGTTCACTACCATCATAGTTTTCTTGGAAGTCAACTGTATTCTTATTAATGTCCCGGAGCATTTCCAAGGCAATCTTGCTCATACGTGCTTCAGTATAACGCTGAGCTGCCGCACCATCGCCATCCATAGAGCCAAAATTTCCGTGGCCATCCACCAACATGTGCCGATAGGACCACCACTGAGCCATCCGAACCATGGCCTCATAAATCGAGGAGTCACCATGGGGATGGTACTTCCCCATAACATCCCCTGTAATACGAGCAGACTTCTTATGGGGCTTATCTGGCGTGACTCCCAGTTCATTCATACCATATAGAATACGGCGGTGAACTGGTTTGAGACCATCTCTGACATCTGGCAATGCCCGAGCAACAATGACACTCATGGCGTAGTCGATGAAACTGGTTTTCATCTCACTGGTCAGATTAACGTCTACTAGATTTCTGTCTTGCATTAAAGCTATCTCTTTCCTGTTTAGATATACCTTATTATTATACCATAAAAACAGTATCTTTTCAGCATTTTCAGCCCTTTTCAATTTTTAAAGCAAGCACTCTCAGCCTCTTTATCAAAGCAATAGCTTGATTTCTTAGTGACATTTTCTGAAAAAGGTGGTAAGATAGAGTCGTATGGGTTTAAGCCTAAAAAAATTAAGGAGATGTTTAGACATGACTGCAACTAAACAACATAAAAAAGTCATCCTTGTCGGTGACGGTGCCGTAGGATCATCTTACGCATTCTCACTCGTTAACCAAGGTATCGCTCAAGAGCTTGGTATTATCGAGATTCCTCAATTATTTGAAAAAGCTGTCGGTGACGCACTTGACCTTAGCCACGCACTTGCTTTTACGTCACCTAAAAAGATTTATGCTGCGAAATATGAAGACTGTGCAGATGCTGATCTTGTCGTTATTACTGCTGGTGCTCCTCAAAAACCAGGTGAAACACGCCTAGATTTGGTTGGTAAGAACCTTGCCATCAACAAATCAATCGTTACCGAAGTTGTTAAATCTGGTTTCAATGGTATTTTCTTGGTTGCTGCGAACCCAGTTGATGTCTTGACATACTCAACATGGAAATTCTCAGGTTTCCCTAAGGAACGTGTTATCGGTTCAGGTACATCTCTTGATACTGCTCGTTTCCGTCAAGCTCTTGCTGAAAAGCTTGATGTGGATGCACGTTCTGTCCATGCCTACATTATGGGTGAACACGGTGATTCAGAATTTGCTGTTTGGTCACACGCTAACGTAGCCGGTGTTAATCTTGAAAGTTACTTGCAGGATGTCCAAAACTTTAATGCAACTGAATTAGTTGATCTGTTTGAAGGGGTTCGTGATGCTGCTTATACTATCATCAACAAAAAAGGAGCTACCTTCTATGGTATTGCTGTAGCTCTGGCTCGTATTACAAGAGCTATTTTGGATGATGAAAATGCTGTTCTGCCGCTCTCTGTCTTCCAAGACGGTCAATATGAAGGCGTTAACGATGTCTTTGTTGGTCAACCTGCTATCGTTGGTGCCCATGGTATTGTTCGCCCTGTCAACATCCCATTGAACGATGCAGAAAAACAAAAAATGCAGGCTTCTGCTCAAGAATTAAAAGCAATTATTGATGAAGCTTGGAAGAACCCTGAATTCCAAGAAGCTTCTAAAAACTAATCATAATTTCTATATGTGAAAAAGACGCTCCGATGGAGCGTTTTTTTCACGAGCTTAAAAATAAGGAAAGCGAGTCAGCTCCAGTGGAGCGTTTTTTCACGAGCTTGAAAACATGAAAACAAGAAAGCAAATTCTGTTGCTCAAGATAAAAAGAGAAGAGTACCAATATCCCTCCTCTTCTTCTCTTCTTCACTAACGATTCAAATCAACTTATTTTGCATCCAAAGCAGCCATTGTAATATAGTTATAAGGCTTATTAAAATGCGGAAGGAAGAAAATATCAGTCAAAGCTAGTTGATCCACTGTGACTCCCTCTTGAATTGCCAGAGAAAACATATGAATTCCCATAGAAATATTTTCCTTAGAAGCTATCTGGGCTCCCAATACGCGGCGATTATCCTTATCATAAATAATTTTAAGGGTCACTGGATTATTGTCATCTTCGATGAACTCAGGCTTTTGTAAATCAGTGACTTCAGTTGCAGCTGCATTAAAGCCAAGTTTCTCAGCCTTTTCCAAAGTCAGACCGGTTGATACCATATTGAAACCATAGATAGAAATGCCATTGGAACCTTGAACACCAATGCCTTCCAATTCATGCCCAGCAGCATTATGAGCTGCAACAATGCCAGTCCGCAAAGCGTTCGATGCCAGAGCGATATAGTTTGTGTCCCCCGTTGCATTATCATAAATTGTCGCACAGTCACCAATAGCATAAACATCTTTCACGCTTGTTTCTTGCTTCTTATTAACAATCCAGGCACCGTTGCGGAAGGTCTCTAATTTGCCCTGACCAAGTGAAGTATTAGGGCGGAATCCCACAGCTAGAATAACCATATCTACATCAAACTCTGCTTTATCCGTAATAATCTTTTCAACCCTATCTTGCCCGGTAATTTCCTTAACGGTCTGACCGAAAGCCAATTTTATACCGTGCTCCTCTAAATTTTGCGCCATCTTATCTGTCAAGTCTTTATCATAATAACCTGCCATACAAGTATCGGCTACATCAATAAGCACGACTTCTTTGCCTTTACGCTGAAAGGCTTCCGCTAATTCTACGCCAATATAGCCTGCTCCGACAACTGCTACACGATTAATATCCTTGTCCTTCAGTTTTTCAATAACATCTTGGGCGTTCTGATAGAGTTTAACAAATTGGAGATTTTTCAAAGTTGCTTCAAACTCTTTGGAACCTTCTTTGATAGCCGCTCCCTTGATTGGTGGCAAAATAGGCTGAGAACCTGTTGCTAAAATCAATTTATCATAAGATTCAACATGGTTATTACCATTGACTAAGGCTGTCACTTCCTTTTTGTCGTAATCGATATGAATCACCGGTGAATTCATGTAGACCTTGGCACCCAGGCCTTCTAACTCTTCCTTATCGGAATAGAAAAGACCGTCTCCATTAGAGATTTGATTACCAATCCACAGAGCCATGCCACAACCCAAAAAGGATATATTTGAATTTTGGTCGAAGGTTACTACCTCATGCTCACTACCATAATTATTTAAAATCGTCTTGATAGCGGCCGTACCAGCATGGTTAGTCCCGACAACAACAATTTTTGACATAAGTTTTCCAACTTTCTATTAATTTACTTTTTGAGTTTACCATGATATGAAAACGATTACAAGAATTATGCTCATAGTTTCCAGAAATCTCAAAGAAAATTTTAATGGTATTGCTGAAAAATTGAGGTATACTTTTTCTACCTATTACTTATTTGCTTTGCAAGATACATAAAAGCCAGTCTCAAAAGACTGGCTCTATTACCAATATCTAGAAAATAAGCAATGAGGGTTTAGATTTAGTAGATTACCATTCAAATATAAAAGTTGGAAAAACCATTAAGATAAAAGCTACTCACTTCTTCTGCGCTAAGTCTCATAGTCTGCCCATAAGCCTTATCAGCAGAAACAACTCATTTTCTTAATTCCCAAATTTCCTTGGCATATTGGCTAATCGTATCGTCAGAAGTAAAGCGGTGTGACTTTGCGATATTAGTCAAGCTGATACGAGCCCAATTTTCTTTAGCGCGATAAAGACGATCAATTTTTGCCTGAGCGTCAACGTAAGCATGAAAATCCTCTAACAGAAAATATTCATCATTGTGCTGGATTAGAGCTTCATAGATTTCCACTCCCTCACTTTGAATATTCGGAATGGTTCCATTAACGAAGCTGTCAACGACCCTATGGATGATGGGGTCATTTTCATAAAGATCCCGTGAATGATAGTCATTAGACTGATAATGAGCATAGACAGCATCTTTATCCATACCAAAGATGACAATATTATCATCTCCCACTTCATCTTTAATCTCAATATTAGCGCCATCAAGTGTAGCTAGGGTAACAGCTCCTGTCATCATAAATTTCATATTAGAAGTTCCCGAGGCCTCCTTAGAAGCTAATGAAATTTGTTCCGAAACATCTGCGGCTGGAATAATAAGCTCGGCCAGACTAACATTATAATTTTCCAAGAATAAAACCTTTAACTTTCCTTGCAGACTTTCATCATAGTTGATCAGTCGGGCCAACTCATTGATAATTTTGATAACCGATTTGGCAAAATGGTAACCGGGTGCCGCTTTGGCGCCAAAGATGAAAACACGCGGTACCATGTCTTTATCAGGATTGTCCTTCAAATCCCAGTAAAGCTTAATAATATGAAGAACGTTCAAGAGCTGACGTTTATAAGCATGGAGGCGCTTGACCTGAACATCAAAGATCGCATCCGTTGAAACCTCAATTCCTGTTGTTTCTTTAATATAGGAAGCTAAACGTTCCTTAGAATCCTTTTTAACCCGATAAAAAGTATCTAACACTTCTTGATCATCTAGGTAGGTCGCTAATCCTTCCAATTCATGGATATCCTTGCGCCAGCCAGTACCAATAACTTGATCAATTGCACCAGCTAACTCGGGAGCAGCAATCTGCGTCCAACGGCGAGGAACAATGCCGTTAGTTTTATTATTAAATTTTTCCGGATACAATTTATAAAAACTGCGCAGAGTGTCTTCTTTCAATAATTCTGTATGAAGTTTGGCAACACCATTAACAGAATGTCCACCAATAATAGCGAGATTTGCCATATGAATCTGGTCATCTCTAACTATACGGGTATTATTAACGACACTAGCATCGTACCCGGCTTTACCAAGGTTGGCGACAAAGCGGTTATCAATCTCAAGAATAATCTGATATACACGCGGAAGAACCTTCTTGAAGAGCTCTGCATCCCATTTTTCCAAGGCTTCTGATAAAATCGTATGGTTAGTATAACTCATAGTTTTAACAGTCGCCTGCCAAGCAATATCCCAAGACAGTCCATAATCGTCAACCAAAAGGCGCATAAACTCAGCTGGTGCTACTGCCGGATGCGTATCATTGATATGGACTGAAACCTTTTCATGAATAGCTTCCAGTGGATTTCCTTGTTTAAGATAATGCTTGATAATAGTTTGCAGGCCGGCACTGGTCATGAAATATTCCTGAATCAAACGCAACTGTTTGCCTTCTAAAGTTGAATCATCTGGATAGAGGATAGCTGTAATATCGTTGACAGCACGTCTAGAAGCCAAAGTCGGATAATTCACTTCTTGATCTTCTGGAATCTCGACATCCCAAAGGCGCAAATTATTGACGATATCATTTTGAAAACCAATCTGCGGAACATCATACGGCACAGCACGCAGAACCTGACTATTATGATAAGTAGGAACAAGGTGGCCGTCCTCATTTTGCTCCAAGAAAACATCACCAAATAGGCGAACATCTACGGCATCATGATCCTTCCGAACTTCCCAAACATTTCCCAGTGTACCGAACCAATCATCAGGCAATTCCATCTGATGACCATCAATAATCTTTTGTTTGAAAAGACCATAGCGATAACGCAAACCATTACCAAATCCAGGATAGCCCGTGGTAGCTAGTGAATCCATAAAAGCAGCCGCTAGCCGACCTAAACCGCCATTTCCCAGAGCCATATCGTGCTCGGCATTCTTGATATGGTCAAAATCAATACCTAATTCCGCAAACCCCTCTTTAACGATATCCAAAATTCCAAGATTTAAAAGATTCGTCTCCAACATACGGCCGGGTAAAAATTCAATAGAAAAATAATAAGCAATTTTTTCCTTATCAGCGGTGAGTTTACGATTTCGCTCCAGCCACAAAGGTGTATAATACTTGCGAATAACCTTTGCCAAGGTCGCAAATAATTCTTTGGCTGTTGCATCAGGAACTTTGATCAGTTGTTCTTCATGCAGGGTATCTTTAAAATCACGGATAAATTGCTCTTTAGTGAGTGTCATGCTTCTTCTACCTTCTTATCTAAGTGCATACTACCAACAAATAATTAATTGACCATATTTTGGTATAAATGGTCATAGGCTTGGCTGGCGGTATCCCACGAAAAGTCTTGCGACATAGCTTGGTGTTGCAAAAGTTTCCAGTCATCTGGACGATTATGATAAACGTCCAAAGCATATTTTAATGTATTGGTCATAAGATAACCTGAAAAGCCATGGAAAGAAAAACCAGTTCCTGATTGATCACGCTCATCATAAGGAATAACTGTATCTTTAAGCCCACCTACTTCATGAACAAGTGGCAGAGTACCGTAACGCATCGCCATCATCTGCGACAGACCGCACGGTTCAAAGGCTGACGGCATTAGGAATATATCGCTAGCGCCATAAATTTGTTGCGCTAACCCAAGATCAAAGGTGATATTGGCAGATAGCTTATCTGGGTATTGACTGGCAAACCAAGCAAAAGCATTCTCATAATCCGAATATCCCGTTCCTAAAACAACGACCTGCAAATCAAACTGTAAAATATGCTGCAATTCACTGACAACTAAGGAGAAGCCCTTTTGATCGGTCAAGCGCGAAACAATACCAATTAGGGGTGTATCTGCCTCAACCGGCAGTCCTAAATCTTCTTGTAACTTCGCCTTATTAACAGCTTTTCCAGATAGGTTGTCAATTGAAAACGGTGCCTTTAGATAGCTATCCGTTTCCGGATTGAAAAGATCAGTATCAATACCATTGACTATTCCAGACAGCTTACCAGATTCCATCCGCATAATCTGATCCAGTCCCTTACCAAATTCAGGAGTCATAATCTCTTGGGCGTAGGATGGAGAAACTGTAGTCACACGATCCGCATAAAGCACCGCCGCCTTCATCCAGTTTAAACTGTCATTCCACCTAAGTGTTCCATCGGCATAACGTTCACCGCCGACACCGAATAAATCCCCCAACATGCTGGCATCAAATTGGCCTTGGAACTCAATATTATGAATCGTGAAAACCGTCTTAATAGAGCGATAAGCCTCAATCCAATGATACTTTTCCTTAAGTAAGAAAGGAATCATAGCGGTATGGTAGTCATTAACATGTAGAACGTCTGGAATAAAATCAATCTTTTCCATCAACTCAAGGGCTGCTAGCTGGAAGAAAGCAAAGCGTTCACCATCATCCCAATCGCCATAAATATGACCGCGGAAAAAGTAGGATTGATTATCTAAAAAATAAAATGTTACCCCATCTTTTACTAAACTCTTGACACCAACATACTGATGACGCCAGCCAACATTAGTGAAATAGTACATGACATTTTCTACTTCTTGACCAAACTTAGCATCAATAACATCGTAGTAGGGGAGGACGACAGCTACTTGATGTCCCTTTTTAAAAAGAGACTTGGGCAATGCGCCAATGACATCACCCAAACCACCGGCTTTTGCAAAAGGTGCCCCTTCTGCTGCTACAAACATGATTTTCATTGAATAATATCTCCAGTAATTTCTTGACCCTTACCAATCACCAAGGGATTCTCAACTGTTCCTCGCAGGGTCACACCAGCAGGGATACTGATCCCCTTGTCCACAATAACATGATCGATAACCGCACCAGCACCAACAGAGACTTTGGGGAAAATAACAGAATCACTGACCTGCGCTCCCTCTTCAACACGGCAAGAACGCGAGACAATTGAGTGATGTACAGTCCCTTTAATGATTGAACCAGAGGCAAACTGTGAACGCTTAACATCTGAGCCTGATGCAAAGTAAGAAGATTCCTCATTTTTCACCTTAGTATAAACCTTTTGGTTACCATAAAAGAGTGCATAAAATTTCTGCGAATCCAGCATATCCATATTAGCATCATAATAGGACTTAACCGAACAGATATTAGAGAGGTAACCCGTATGCTCGAAGGCTAAAGCGCCAGACTCTACCAAAAGATCACGTAACAAGTAGCGTATCTTTCGTGGATTTTCCTTTTTAGATTCTTCTTCAAGTCGTTCAATTAACCAAGGCGTATTGACGATGAAAATATCCGCTGACATCGGTACTGGTTCTTGCGTCGTTTTAGGATCTAGTTTACCGACAACATGGTCTGTCTCATCAATACTCAAAACTTCATTAGCCTCAGATATATGTTCTCTTGGAACTTTCTTATAGACAACCGTCATACTTTGACTATTGACATTATGCAAGTGGATAACCTGCTGTAAATTGATATTACAGAGAATATCACTAGACATATAAACGGTCTGATCTGTATTAGCTCGTTTAAGATAAGTCAAAATTTGGCTGTAATAATCGGAATCTGTGATATGGGTCTGATCATCATTCTCGTAAAAGCCTAGGAAATAATGGCTTAACAGCGTATTGAGCCCCCATTCTCGCCCTGAGCGAATGTGATCAAAAACCGAACGAATATTTTGACCGCGGAAAATTCCGTATACGCTGCGAATACCAGCATTAGCTAAACTAGACAGCTGAAAGTCCAACAAACGATATTTCCCATCAAAGGGAAGACTCGCCAAAGGACGCTTTTCTGTTAATTTCCCCATATCATGGTAGCCAACTGCGTTACCTAGAATAGCAGAATACTTATCAATCTTCATTTGAAACCCCCACTACTTCATTATAGCCTACAACTTGCACTTCGTCTGTACCATCAATTTCAACACCTTCACCGACCACAGCGCCTTCGCCAACAATAGCTCGATAGATCTTAGCTCCCTTTTTGATGGTCGCACCACTCATGATAAAGCTGTCCTTGATTTCCACGCCCTCTTCTACTTTAACACTGGTTGATAAAATAGAGTGTTCAACTTTACCAGATACAAAACAGCCATCCACAATTAGCGAATCAGAAACCTGCGCCTCATCTGTAATAAAGTTAGGTGGCGCAATCACATTTTTAGAATAAATTTTCCAATTGCGATCGCGGCTATGAAGAGCATTGTCCTCACCAATATATTCCATATTAGCTTCCCAGAGGGATTCAATCGTCCCAACATCTTTCCAATAGCCTGCAAAATTATAGGTATAGACAGGTTCCCCTTGCTCGAGATAAGCTGGGATAACATTCTTACCAAAGTCAGACATATCAATATTATTTTTCTCAGCTTCCAAAAGCATAGCTCTGAGCTTTTGCCAATCAAAGATATAGATTCCCATGGAAGCCTTAGTAGATTTAGGATTCTCTGGTTTTTCTTCAAATTCTACAATGCGATCGTTAGAATCTGTATTCATGATACCAAAACGACTGGCTTCTTTGAGTGGAACATCAATAACCGCTACTGTCAGACTAGCCATATTATCTTTATGTGTCTGAAGCATGTCATCATAGTCCATCTTGTAGATATGATCCCCTGATAAAATCAGGACATATTCAGGATTCATACTATCAATATAATCAATATTTTGATAAATAGCATGGCTAGTTCCTTGGAACCAGCGGTTACCTTCTGTGGCCGAGTAAGGTTGCAAAATCGTAGCACCACTGTCAATACCATCTAATCCCCAAGCAGAGCCATTTCCAATATGACTGTTTAAAGCCAAGGGTTGGTACTGAGTGATAACCCCAACGTTATTAATACCAGAGTTAGCGCAGTTGGATAAGGCAAAATCAATAATACGGTAACGCCCTCCAAACTGCACAGCAGGTTTCGCAATACTTTGGGTTAATTTCCCCAAACGCGTTCCTTGACCTCCAGCCAAAATCAACGCTAGCATTTCATTTTTCATCTATTCTATCTCCTTCCATAAGATACAAATTCATTTTAAATAACTTAGCGAGAAATAAGGATCATAGCGAAGATGCTCAAGCAGCAAATTGAAATATTCCAGAAATACCATATCTGTAGGAGCTAAAGCACCAACACAGCCATGTCTCTTATTTCTTAGAGTCGTAAATAATTCAGTTATTATGATACAATCTTTTAGACACTTCAAGGGAAAAGGAAGAAAAGTAACAATCCTAAGTAAAAAATTGAGTATTTCCTCCCCTACTCTTATCACTCCTTGATTCTTAGTTGAAAAGACAAACTTCAACAGCCCAATAAACTTTAGAAAATCAAGGATATTCTTAGCCATTAAAATGTAAAGACCACCGCAGACAAAGCCGTATTACTGCGCTTCATTTCAGTTTCTCTATTTCAGACCAGCGCCTTTCTGGAAACGGTCACCACCAAAGGTAAATCAAGCAACTCCCCTTAGACGTTTCCCATTGCTATTTTTTCAAACGACGCTTAACTTTCCAGATACTGGCTCCCATAGCTGGCATGGTAAAGGTCAAAGTCTGCTGATAGTCCTTCCATAAGCCTGCTTGAGTTTTAGAGTCTGGATTAGATTCCTTCCATACACCCCCAAATTCTTCAAGCTCGGTGTTTAAAACTTCCTCGTAGAGTCCTGCAACTGGCACACCAATTGTGAATTCTTTGCGTTCAATTGGAGCCATGTTAAAGACACAAACCAGAAGGTTCCCCTTTTTATCGCGTCTGACAAAAGATAAAACAGACTCAGCAGCGTTATCCGCATCAATAATCTCAATGCCGTCGTAGGAATCATCAATCTGCCACAGAGGTTTGTTCTCCTTATAAAATTGATTGAGGTGAGCAGTATAATGTTGCATCTGAGTGTTAAGCTTATCCTCTAGATTAGCCCATTCCAGTTGATAATCATACTTCCACTCCAAAAATTGGCCAAACTCAGATCCCATAAAGAGTAATTTCTTACCGGGGTGGCACATCTGATAAGCGTACAAACAACGCAGACCAGCAAACTGATTGTAGCGATCCCCCCACATCTTATGCATGAGACTCTTCTTCCCATGGACAACCTCGTCGTGCGAGAAAGGTAAAATAAAGCTTTCCGAAAAAGCATACATAAAGCTAAAAGTCAGGAGATTGAAATCGTACTGGCGATAAATAGGATCCTCTTCAAAAAATTTAAGTGTATCATTCATCCAGCCCATATTCCACTTATAGTCAAAAGACAATCCCCCAGACTCAATCGGTGCCGTGATTGGTGTTCCTGCCGTGGATTCTTCAGCTATCATCATGACATCTGGATGATGATAATGAATCACGCCATTAAGCTTTTGTAGGAAATTGAAACCTTCCAAATTACGGTTTCCCCCAAAGACATTAGGAGTCCATGGCCCATCATCATAATCACGGTAAAGCATGTTGCTGACAGCATCAACCCGTAAACCATCAATATGATATTGCTCAATCCAATACAGAGCACTGGATACCATGAAGGACTGGACCTGATTTTTACCGAGATCAAAGTTCAATGCACCCCAGCGCCTATTGTGGGCACGGTCGCTATCTGCATATTCAAAGGTAGGTGTCCCATCATAGTAAGCTAAGGCATCATCATTCTGGGTGAAATGCCCAGGAACCCAGTCAACAATGACTCCAATGTTATTTAAGTGACAAGTTTCGACAAACTCTTGGAATTCCTCAGGCTCACCATAAGTATGCTCAAAGGCAAAATATCCCATCAGCTGGTAACCCCACGACATCCCTAGAGGGTGAGCCATAAGGGGCATAAACTCTACATGTGTATAATGCATCTCAACCAGATAAGGAATTAGCTCTTTCGTTAAATCTTTAAATGTCAAGAGCTTACCGTCAGAGCCCAGTTTCCAAGAACTGGAATGAACTTCATAAATATTAACTGGACGCTCCTTAAAGCCAAATCGCTTCCGGCGTCCCATCCAAAGGCCATCTTTCCATTTCCTATTTTCAAAAGTTTTGACAACCGCTCCTGTTCCGGGCCTCTCTTCTAAATAGAGAGCACAAGGATCAATTTTTTCAACGACTTGACCACCGCGGCGTGTCACCAAGTACTTATAAATTTGACCTTCCTGAGCAAGGTCAGTCCTAACCTCCCAGACTCCCGCGTGATTCAATGTCATATCCAGAGGATGGTCAAACCAACCTGTAAAATCGCCAATCACCTGAACGTGCTCAGCATGTGGAGCCCAAACCCGAAAACTATACTGCTCACCTTCCTTATGAACACCTAAATAATCTTGGACATGAAAATTTTCACCAGTCCCGAAGGTATAAAGTTCTAATTCTTTATCCATCTAACCACCACCTTTTCTTAATCTGATCAGAGAACCCTTTTTCTAGAAAAACAAAAAGCAACCCCTTAGGCGAGGCTGCTTAAATTGTCAATGACCCAGTCAAACATTAGAAATGTTAACGCTTTATTTATCACTATCATAATAACATATTATAAAGTGTTTGTCAGGTTATTTTTAAGCTTTTTTCACGGTTATTAAAAATTAAATTGGTTTTGTCCAAACTTATATGAACAATACCCGAATTATAATCGTTTCTTTTTATACGAATATTCGCCTTTATATCATCAAAAGTAAGCATTGAAAATTCACGTCCGTCTTTTTTCATAGCTATCAGTTTCTTAATAGCTTGCAACAAACTCTGATGTTGGGTGACTAAATTCCAATCAATAGCATTGACCGCATCTCCTGCGTTGTAACTATTGCTGGCTCTTTGTAAATCTTCAGATATCATCTCACCAGCTGCACCTGTCGGATGAAGCTTACTGCGCATGAACTCCTGACCTAACTGCATAAAACTGATTCCCTGCATGAGTAAGTTAAGAGCATTAGCTAAATAAACCCGTTCTTTACGATCATCTAGACTGTCATTAGGGTGAAAAATGGTCAAGAGGTCGTTAAGATTGTAGTTATCATGAACTTCCACGTAGTTCAGAACCTGCCTGGGACTGCTGTAAGGCGCAAAAGACTGACTGCCTATCAGCGCTTGAGAAACTTCCCATTCCATTGGAGCTCCAGAGACAAAACCAGCTTTAAGCTCACCATAGACCTCTGAACCCTTGACAGCATCACGCGCATTATCATTGAAAAAGGCGATACGAGGCATCTGGTCAGCATTGATTTTGGCTGCTCTTTGTTTAGGCGCCAAGCCTTCTCCCATATCCCATCCTTCACCGTAAAGCAGGATACGTGAATCAATTCCATCCAAAAGATCTCGAACCATATTCATCGTAGTGACATCGTGCAGTCCCATTAAATCAAACCGAAATCCATCGATATTGTATTCTTCAGCCCAGTATCGGACAGAGTCTAGCATATACTTGCGAAACATCTCTTTTTCGCTAGCGGTTTCATTACCGCAGCCAGACCCATCTTGAAAAGAACCATCGGAGCGCATACGGTAATAATAGTAGGGACAAGAGAGTTGAAAGGGAGAATTATAAGATGAGTAGGTGTGATTATAGACAACATCCATGATAACACCAATACCAGCATCATGATAAGCTTGAATCATTTGTTTAAACTCCAGAATCGGAGCTCTAGGATTCTCTTGATTTGCTGCAAATTGGCGATCGGGAACATTGTAGTTCTCAGGATCGTACCCCCAGTTATAATTCAGCTGCCCATCAAGATCATAACTCTTATGGTGATCAAAAACTGGCTGCAACTGGACATAGGAATACCCCATAGCCTTAATATGATCAAAAGCCGTTGTTAAACCGGAAGGGTTTCGGCTACCAGATTGACAAGCCCCCAAGAAAGTTCCTCTAAACTCATCGGCAATACCTGATGACTCATCAATAGTAAAATCGCGCAGGTGTAGCTCACTAATAACAGCGGAACAAACGTTTTCCGTCCGCCACGTCGCTTCCTTACCGTGTTTGGTCGTAAAACCTTGAGGTTGTAAATCCTCCTTCGCAACAATTAAAGAGCGCCTATTATCAAGACTCAAAGCGATGCTATAAGGGTCCCTAGTATCTTGATAAAAGTCTTTTTCATGATAAATACGATACTGGTAAGACCAATTCTTAAGATTCCCATCTACACTGATAGACCATACTCCTCTGGTATTGAGTTCATGATGGTCCGTGTTGATCTTATGTCCCCGCTCCATAGGAAGGATACGGACAGCTCCGCCATCTTCTGGATAGAGGAGAAGGTAGATATGGTCAGCCAAGGGAGACCACAGTTTAAATGTCGTTTGATCCTCTTGGTAACGAAAACCCAACCAGCCTTGGTAAGCCCACTGATAATCAAAATCATTAGCTCTGATTCCCATATCAAAAGCGCGGTTGTCCTGACCAGTATAGAAGGGGCTGGTTAAGGCAACTTGCTTCGAATAGTACACCTGCGGATCCCCTTCAACTAACCAAATACTGTTAGGCGCATCTCCAGAAAAGCGACGAACATCATAATCACAAGTCTGAAAAGACCAATCTGCTGTTTTGACAAGCAGATGGACTGGATTGGCAAAGCGCTCAAAAGGATAACTGATCCTACCGATTAAGCCAAAATCATCTTGCCCATCGAAATACGCATCCTCTCCCCAGTAGCCGTCCAGCCATTTCCACATACTATAATCACTATAATCTTTCCGACGACTGTGAAAATGTACAGTTAATTGATTCGCCAACATATTTCAACACTCCCAATTTTTTATAAATACCTGTTCTATATTATCTCACTCACTGCTATTTTATCACAGTTAATTCTTAATAGATAGAAGAAAGGCTGGAAACCTACAGTATCCAGCCTTATAAATAGATTTATTTGGTTTTAATATAGTTGATACCGTCTGCCTTAGGTGCTACTGCTCTACCAAAGAAAACAGCTAAAACAAGAATAGTCATAACATAAGGAGCAATTTCTAAATAAACTGACGGGATGTGCGCCAACCCCGGAATCTTGTGGCCAATAATAGCTAAAGATTGAGATAAACCAAAGAAGAGACTAGAAAGCATAGCGCCAATAGGATTCCAACGGCCAAAGATCATCGCTGCCAGAGCAATAAAGCCAGGGCCTGCAATTGTCGTTACAGAAAAACTATTAGAAATAGCCTGAGAATAGACCGCACCACCGATACCACCTAAGAAACCGGATAACATGACACCAGCATAGCGCATCAGATAAACATTAACGCCTAATGTATCAGCTGCCTGCGGGTGTTCGCCAACAGATCGCAAACGCAGCCCAAATCGAGTTTTAAAAATAAGAATATAGGATATAAAAGCTACCAAAATAGCTACATAACCAATTAAAGACGTATTTCTAAAGAAGATGGGGCCAATCACAGGAATGTCCTGTAAGAGCGGAAAGGAGAACCGCCCAAAAGATTGACTGATAGTATCCGTTTCACCCTTGCTATATAAAACACGACATAAGAAAACAGCCAAGGCAGGGGCTATGAGGTTGAGCACCGTACCAGAGACAACATGGTCTGCTCGGAAGTTAACTGTTGCCACAGCATGAATGAGTGAGTAAACAATGCCCACTAAACCAGCGATCAGACAGGCAACCCAAGGTGTCGCTTTTCCAAGGCTGTCAGCATAGGCTAGGTTAAAGACAACCCCTGAAAAAGCACCGATAACCATAATGCCTTCAAGTCCAACATTGACAATCCCACTGCGCTCTGAAAAGGTTCCCCCAATACTTGTAAAAATCAGAGGCGTTGAATATCTAAGTGTTGACGACACTAAGAGGACGATTACTGCTAAAAATCCCATTTTACTGACCTCCTTCTTTTACTTTTTTACGGGGCTTAACATAATGTCGAATAATATAGTTACTACCGACAAAAAAGATGATCAGAGCCGAAACAACGTCAATAACTTCAGAAGGCACGCCAACCATCCCTGTCTTACCAACAGACAAAGCACCAAACAGAAGCGCTGCGAAAGGAATGCCGACGGGGCTGTTAGAGGCTAATAGAGCTACTGCCATCCCATCCCAGCCAATTTGCAATGAGCTGGTCTGAACATAAACATTTTCATAAGTTCCAAGACCATCTACGGTACCACCAAGACCGGCTAAAGCACCTGAAATAATCATTGACCAAACAATAACCTGCTTAGACGACATGCCAGCATATTCAGCTGCATTTGGGTTGAGACCGACAGCTGTAATCTCATAACCAGTCCGTGTTTTCTTTAGGAGGAACCAGATGAGCGCAACTGCAATTAAAGCAAAAATAAAGCCAAGATTAAAACGCGAATGATTTGTCAGAGCAGATAAGAAACCGGTCTGATAAGAAGCCGAATCGGATACCTTAATGCTAGCAGTTGTTGTACGCATCAGATCGTTTGAGAAGACATTTAAAATCAGAGCCTTTGTAACATACAATACAATATAGTTCATCATAATTGTTACGATGACTTCACTGGTACCTAGGTAGGCACGTAAAATCCCAGGAACAGCACCGATAATACCTCCAGCAATTAAACCAATAATAATCGTACAAACGATAGAAATAGGTTTGGGTAAATCTGGAAAAGAAAGGGCAAACCAACCGGCCATAACCCAACCAGCTAGCGCCTGTCCAGGCAGACCAACATTAAAAAATCCTGCTTTAGAAGACACAGCAAAGCCCAAACCAATCAGAATCAGCGGTCCCATAGCCCGTAAGATTTCACCAATATTTTTGATGGAGCCAAAAGCTGAATAAAATAGATCATTATAAGCCCAATAGGGATTGTAGCCAAAAATTAACATGAGAACAGCACCAGCCAGCAGTCCTAATAGAACAGCAATCAGTGGTACAGCCCAGCTCTGCGTTTTCTTAGACATGTACGCCCTCCTTCGTAAATTCTCCACCTGCCATCAAAACACCCAATTCCTGTTTATCCGTCTTTTCAGGGGCTAATATTCCTTGAATTTTACCGTCGTGGATAACAGCAATACGGTCAGATAAATCAAGAATTTCATCCAACTCAAAGCTGACTACCAAGACAGCCTTTCCTTTATCACGTTCAGCTACCAGCCGCTGCCGGATATACTCGATAGCACCGACATCTAAGCCGCGTGTTGGCTGACTGACAATCAAAAGGTCCGGATCCCGGTCAACTTCACGCGCAATAACGGCCTTCTGCTGGTTACCGCCTGACAGAGATCCTGCAGGTACTTGCTCATTTGCTGCCCTAACGTCAAACTCGTCCATCAAGCGCTTAGCATTTTTATTGATAAAGTTGTAGTCTAAAATACCGTGGTGGCTAAACGGTTCCTTATAATAGGTCTGTAGAGCCATGTTTTCAGCCAAGGTCATCTCCAAAACCATGCCATCACGGTGCCGATCTTCAGGAATATGACCGACACTCATCTCCGTAATATGTCGAGGCGACAGCAGGGTAATCTCTTGGTCTTTAATTTTAATTGATCCCGATTTGACCTTCCGTAGGCCAGTAATAGCCTGAATAAGCTCAGTTTGCCCATTGCCATCAATACCAGCAATTCCTACAATTTCACCACCGCGAACATTCAGCGATAGTCCTTTAACAGCAGGAACCCCACGATTTTCATCAACAACTAAGTTTTCGATAGCTAAAACAGTATTTTGAGGATTAGAAGCAACCTTGTCAGTCTTAAAGGAAACAGCGCGGCCTACCATCATTTCAGCTAGCTGCTGACTGCTGGCTCCAGCTACAGGAACAGTCTCTATCGATTGACCTCGACGAATAACGGTTACTCGGTCAGCCACTGCCCTAATTTCATCAAGTTTATGAGTAATCAGAATAATAGATTTACCTTCTTTGACAAGATTGCGCATAATGTCTAACAACTCCGCAATTTCCGCTGGTGTCAAAACAGCTGTTGGTTCATCAAAAATCAGTATGTCTGCCCCACGATAGAGGGTTTTTAAAATTTCTACCCGCTGTTGTGCACCGACCGAAATATCGGCAACCTTGGCTTCTGGATCAACTGCCAAACCATATTTCTCAGACAGCGCTTTAATGTCTGCTGTCGCTTTCTTTAAATCAAGAAAAGGCCCCTTGGTAACTTCACTGCCGAGAATGATATTTTCAGCCACTGTAAAGGCCTCTACCAGCATAAAATGCTGGTGAACCATCCCGATTCCTAAACTAGCAGACTTAGAAGGAGAGTCCAATTTGACCGTTTTCCCTTTTAGAAGGATCTCTCCTTCTGTTGGTTCCAATAAGCCTGACAGCATATTCATTAGGGTCGACTTTCCGGCTCCATTCTCACCAAGTAAGGCGTGGATTTCACCAGTTTTGACATCTAAATTGATATGATCGTTAGCAACAAAGTCACCAAACTTTTTAGTGATATTGCGCATTTCAATGACAGTTTCCTGTGCCATAGTGTTTCCTTTCAAATAACAGATTTAGGACAGTGAAGAGAGAGAGGGGTAAGACTTCTTGGCCAAGCTAACAAGTCTTGCTTCCAGCCACGGTGCCAAGAGTCCATTCTAAAACAGGAATAGTAGACGAGTTTTTGCTAGCCCCTTCTCCTTTATTAAGATATGAAGACTTTCAATCGGCAAAACAAAAATAGAGAATTTGACGAAAAATTACTAAAAGTTCTAGAAAAACGTATCTTTGCTTGCACAGTTTGTGATCCAAATTCCTGAGAATAGACTGCCCGAATCCCAGCAAGGTAATATTAAAAACTTCTGCAGATCGAACAGTTTAAAAGAGAAGTTTGTCCACGACAATCAACACAACATCTCAATGAAGGATTCAGAATGTCTACTCAGCTGCTGCATAGCCATAAAACAGCAAACCTAGTTAAGTTTTGAAATCTCTTATCTCAGTCTCTTAAAAAGCGACCGTTAAGGTCGCCCTCTAGAAATTATTATACCATTTAGGCTGGTTTATTTCACACCATCATCAACTTTTGTTTTGCCATCAATAATATCTTTCTTGGCTTGATCGACTGCCTTCTTGATATCATCTGGTAAATTCTTGGTCACAATATCAACACCCTTATCTTTCAGACCGTAGGTTGTTGTTTTAGCTTCAAACTTCTTACCATCTAATTGATCATTGGAAATATCTTTAACAACTGTTCCCACTTCCTTGATTGTTGAAGTTAGAATGAAGTTTGACTTTTTACCATCACTAGCTGTATAGTTTCCTTCTTCGGATTGGTCACGGTCAACACCGATAGCCCAAACCTTTTCATCGCTGTTAGAATCCAAGCCTTCGTTAATTTCCTTGGCTTGTGAAAAGACTCCCTTACCAGAACCACCAGCAGCATGGTAAATCACATCAACACCGCCAGAGTACATAGAAGCGGCAATCGTTTGTCCTTTAGCTGAATCATTGTAGTTACCAACATATTGGGTTTCAACTTCAATATTCTTATCAACAGAAGCAACACCTGCTTTGAAACCTGTTTCAAAGCGTGTAATGGTATCTGACTCAACACCACCAACAAATCCGACTTTTCCTGTCTTAGACTGCATAGCTGCCGCGATACCTGCTAAATAAGCTCCTTCATTGTCTGCAAAGAGGACACTGGCTACGTTATCCTGATCTTTAATAACGTCATCAATGATAACATAATTAGTATCAGAGTTAGATTCAGCCGCTTCACTAACAGCATCGTGCAAGTTATAGCCGATACCAAAGATAAGGTTATAGCCCTTACTTACAGCCGAATCCAGATTTGTCGCATACTGTGATTCATCATCTGATTGGAAATACGTATAATCTGTATCCTTCTTCAGCTTGTTTTCCTTAGCCCAAGCTTGCAAACCTTCCCAAGCAGATTGGTTAAAGGACTTGTCATCGACACCACCTGTATCGGTTACGATAGCAGCCTTAACAGAACTATCTGAGCCCGACTGGGACGAACGACTACAAGCTGCAAGTGTAAATACAGCTACAGCAGCCAAACCGAGACCAATAATTTTTTTGTTCATCTTCATAAATGAACTCCTCCTCTAAAAAGTCGCAACTAGGTTGCAAGTATATCTTAAACCCTTAGGGTCTAATCCAAAATAAGCTGGACTTAATCGAAGTCCCGAAATGAGTATGGCAATAACTCACCGACTGTCATCTCGACTGTCGCACCATCCTTAGCAACCAAGGTTACCTGGCAGTCTAAATCAAAAAATTCTACCATAACCTGCCGGCAGGCACCGCAGGGCGAGATTGGCTCCTTAGTATAACCGTAAACGGCAATCTTTGCAAAATCCGAGTATCCTTCTGATATCGCTTTAAAAATGGCAGTACGCTCAGCACAATTAGTTAAACCAAAACTGGCATTTTCAATATTGCATCCTTGAAAGATCTGTCCCGATTTTGTTAAAAGGGCTGCTCCTACTGGAAAATGCGAATAAGGCGTATAGGAATACTGACTGGCCTCCTTGGCCAACTGGACTAAATCAATAGTCATGATCAGCTACTTCTCCATTAACAATAGCTACACCTGCTGAGGCTCCAATCCGAGTTGCACCTGCATCAATAAAAGCCTGAGCATCCTCATAAGAACGAGCACCGCCGGAAGCTTTGACGCCCACGGTAGGTCCAACGGTTTGACGCATCAATGCTACATCAGGAACCGTAGCCCCCCCTGTCGAGAAGCCTGTTGAGGTTTTGACATAATCAGCACCGGCTGAAACAGCTAATTGACAGGCTTTAACCTTTTGCGCATCTGTCAATAAGCAAGTCTCAATGATAACCTTGACTAACTTGTCCCCACTCGCTTCAACGACAGCACGAATATCCGCTTCAACAGCAGCAGTATTCCCTGATTTTAGCTCACCAATATTAATAACCATATCCACTTCATCTGCGCCATTAGCAATAGCATCCTTAGTTTCAAAAACTTTGACCGCAGAAGTATTAGCGCCTAGAGGAAAACCAATAACGGTACAAACCTTGACGTCGGAGTCTTTTAAAGCTGCCGCTGCATGAGTAACCCAGGTAGGATTGACACAGACACTGGCAAAATCGTACTCCTTAGCCTCTGCCAAAATAGCATCAATTTGTTCTCTAGTAGCCTCAGGTTTCAATAAGGTATGATCAATATATTTATTAATAGACACAGCACTCTCCTAATCAATAATGGTTAATATCTCTTGTGTGACAGTCTTTTCGTCACTTATTGTAACATTTTTTACAAATTCTGTAATCTTTTTTTGAGGAATTTTTCGATTGGAGTAAATTTTTGCTAACAAGTCACCAGAAAAAACCGCATCTCCAACTTTTTTCTCGAACATAATACCAGCATCATAGTCTAATTGATCGGTTTTTACGGAGCGTCCAGCTCCCAGTTCCATAGCGAAATGCCCAAAGTACAGCGCTGGTAAAGCACTAATATAACCAGCCTTATCCGCTCTTACCTCATAGATGTACTCTGTTTTAACAGGACGATAAATATCAGAAACCTCTCCCCCTTGAGCGGCTACTAAATCTTCAAATTTCTGCAGAGCCGAACCATTGGTCAAGTGGTTTTTAATTTCTACTAAATCAATGTCTGTTCCTCCTAGTTTTAACATCAGCTGCGCCAACTGACAAATAAAGTTTGTAATGTCAGTCCGCCCCTGACCCTGCATGATAGCAACTGCCTCTAGCACCTCCAAACGATTGCCAATGGCCTGCCCTAAAGGCTGACTCATATCTGTTACTGCTGCTACAGTTTGGCGTCCAACTTCTCTGCCAAGCTTAACCATGGTCTCAGAAAGCGCTTGAGCATCATCTAAATTCTTCATAAAAGCGCCATTACCGACCGTAACATCTAGCAAAATAGCATCAGCCCCTGCTGCAATTTTTTTGGACATAACTGAGCTAGCAATAAGGGGCATAATATCAACCGTTGCAGTAACATCACGCAGTGCATAAAGCAGCTTATCTGCCTTTACCATATTCTCTGATTGGCCAATGACAGCAAGGCCCTTGTCTTGTACCTGTCTAATAAAATCAGCCTGCGTTACCTCAATCTGATAACCTTTAATGGATTCCAATTTATCCAAGGTACCACCCGTATGGCCCAAACCACGGCCACTCATCTTAGCCACAGGAATACCAAAACTCGCTACTAAAGGAGCTAAAATCAAGGTCACCTTGTCACCGACACCTCCGGTCGAATGTTTATCCACCTTGATACCAGCAATAGCTGATAAGTCTAGCTGATCTCCCGACTCAACCATTGCCATTGTTAAGTCGCGAGTCTCCCGCATAGTCATGCCCTTAAAATAAGTCGCCATGGCAAAAGCTGACATCTGATAATCAGGCACATCACCTGCTACATAACCATTGATAAGCCATCTGATCTCCTGAGTGGTTAATTCGTAACCATCTCGTTTTTTCTGAATTAAATCAACTGCTCTCATCTTTTTTACTCCTTAAGATATAGTACCCTTTATCTTTTTTTAGGATAGCGACATTGCCAAAAACATCCAACATTTTAGCCTTTGCACTTGGTGCTCCCTGTTTTTTCTGGATGACAATCGTTAGACTGCCTCCCTCATTAATATGGTCATAAGCTCCTTCAAGGATGGCATGGACCACCTGTTTACCTGCCCTGATAGGAGGATTGCTGATAATATAATCAAAGCTTCCTTCAACCTGCTTGTAGGTCGATGATGCAAAAATAGTCGCTGAAATACCATTGCGTTCAGCATTACGACGTGCTAAGTCAAGGGCACGATGATTAACATCCACCATAGTCATTCTAACCCCCTGCGCCTTAGCTAGGGCAATTCCCAGAGGACCGTAACCGCAGCCAATATCTAACACTGTTTTGCCAGCTTCGAAATTCAGCTGATTTAAGAGCAGTTGGCTACCATAGTCAACCATCTTTTTAGCAAATACCCCTGCATCGGTGTAAAAATGCAAGTCCTCCCCTAACAGTTGAACCCTTAAATCATGAATGTCATGATCAGCATCGGGATTAGCAGCATAATACATCTTTGCCATAATGGCTCACTTTTTCCTTTCAATACTTTTTATAGTAGACAGACTTTTTTAAGGCCACAAACCCCTTATCAGAAGCTGGGGCCACCTGATGGGATTAATCATCGTGGCTGTTTGTCCCATCCCCATAAATTTTCAATCTCTTCATATAAACTAGCCATAATATGTAATACAGTGGTGGCTTGCCCCGGTCAATGGTCCAGGCATCTAGAGAGACTGACGAGATGTCTTTTTCAAAAATCAGAAACAAAAATGGGTCCAACGCCAAGTTTCAAATGGAAGTTCGTCAGCGATTAAAAATTCTCTAGAAGACTGCTTTTTAATGTCTAACGTTTTTTCACTCTTGTCTTCTTTTTGTTTTTTTCTGCCTGCACAGCTACCTCATTTTATCATATTTTGTGCTACAATAGACCTATGTCTCATGAATTTATTAATTTTGAAGCTATCGATCGGCAAACTTGGCAGCAGTTACGTCACTCCGGGCAACCGCCATTAACTCAAAAAGAATTAGATTCTATCAAAAGTCTCAATGATAATATTGATATTCAAGATGTTATCGATGTCTACCTGCCCTTGGTCAGCCTCATTCAAATCTATAAGAATGCTCAAGAAAATCTCAGCTTTGCCAAGGGAATCTTTTTGCAAAAACACCCTAAAAAAAGACCCTTCATTATCGGGATCTCTGGCTCAGTTGCCGTCGGCAAATCAACAACTAGCCGCCTGCTTCAGCTCCTACTGGCCAGAACCTTTCGCGACAGTCAAGTCGAGATGGTGACGACAGATGGTTTTCTCTACCCCAATAAAACCTTAGTCGAGCGAAACCTGTTAGACAAAAAAGGCTTTCCCGAAAGTTACAATATGGAACTGCTGATAAATTTTTTAGACAGTATGAAAAACGGTCAGGAGATGGCTATTCCAGTCTACTCTCATGAAATCTACGATATTATTCCTGATCAAAAGCAAACCATATCAGCGCCTGACTTTCTTATTGTCGAAGGAATCAATGTCTTCCAAAATCAGCAGAATCATCGCCTCTATATGAATGATTACTACGATTTTTCTATCTATATTGACGCTGAGGTTGCCCAGATTGAAACTTGGTACTTGGAACGCTTCCAAGCACTCCTGCGTCTGGCTAAAAAAGACGAGCGCAATTACTATCACTCCTTGACTAAAGTTAGCTTTGAAGAAGCCTTAAAGGTCGCCAAAAACATTTGGAAGACTATTAATCTTCTTAATTTAAAAAATTATATTGAACCTACTCGAAACCGTGCCGAACTGATATTGCATAAATCACAAAGCCATAAGATTGACAAAATTTACCTGAAAAAATGATTAGGGCTTGTCAAACCCTTGAAATTTCTATATAATGGAATGGTTAGTAAAATTGGAGGTGAAAAACGTTGGCAAATATTAAATCAGCTATCAAGCGTGCTGAAAAAAACGTTAAACAAAACGCACAAAACTCAGCTCAAAAATCAGCTTTGCGCACTGCTGTCAAGGCATTTGAAGCAAACCCAACCGAAGAACTTTTCCGCGCTGCTTCTTCAAGCATCGATAAAGCCGCTTCAAAGGGACTGATTCACAAAAACAAAGCTAGCCGTGATAAAGCTCGTCTTGCAGCTAAACTTGGTTAATAGAATTCACCTCCTTTTGGAGGTTTTTTTGTGGACTTCTGTAATTTTGTAAGTAGTAAATCCATACCCACTGGAAGTTACAGAGCCCTTTAGAGTATGAAAAAATCTAGATTTAGGAACTTCCCCCAGCTTCAAAAAAGAACTTTTACTACTTTAAATACCCAAAAAAGATAGAACCGATCTGGTCCTATCTTTTTAGTTACCGACTATAATTGACAATGAATGAGACTTTATACAAAGTTCATCCTACACCATTAATTTAATCTCAAAAACAGTTCCTGTCGGGTCGTTATCATTAACCGTAATACTTCCGTTTAAGGCATCTGTAATTTGTTTTGCAAGTGACAGGCCTAAACCAAAGCCACCTGTTTGACGAGTCCTAGCTTTATCAATGCGATAGAAACGATCGAAAATCTTAATTTTATCTTCATCACTGATACCGGGACCATTGTCTGCTACTGTAATCACTAGCTTTTTATCCTTGAGCATCACTTGAATATCGATAGCACCGTCGTCGCCTGTATATTTAACAGCATTATCAAAAAAGATGGTGATCAACTGCTTAATTAAGGTTTTATCAGACTTAATAGAAGCATCTAGCTGGTTAGAAAAGGTAAAGTCCTTATCGTTTTCATCAGCAATCATGGCATAACTCTCAAAGATAGCATCAAAAAAACTAGGAGTAATTTCTTCAAGGGTTGCTTTAAGCTTTTCATCCCGCCTTGCCAAGTTTAAAAGGTTAATTGTCAACATCCGCATGTTTCGAACTTCCTCCAAACTAGAAGCAATAGTCTCATAATTATCTAAGATAGTCTCATCTGGCTTTCTAAAGAGGGATTCCAAGCGATTCTGTAGAACAGTCAAAGGTGTCCGCAGTTCATGGCTGGCATCTTCAACAAAATTCTTTTGCTTCTCATAGCTGGCTAAGATCGGTTTACGCGACCAATAAGCCAGATATAAGCTGGCAAAAATAGAAATTAGCCAGAAGAAAATCATCACCGAAATAATGATAAAACGGTAACGTGAACTCAAGCCATCCAACTGATTAACACTGATGGCGATAGTCACGTAGGCTACCTTAGGAAAACGCTTATCAGACGCTGCTATGGTTTTATAACGATAGTGTTCCGTCTCACGAAAGGTTCCATCAACACTAATTTCCTCTACCTGATTGAGATGATTCTTATCCATAGTCAGCCGATTGAGACCTGAAAAGATCTCAGAACTATTAAGGATCTTGCCCTTGCTGTCATAGAGAATAATCTCAACATTAGCACTCAATTCTACATGCGATCTTTTACTTCCTCTGATATTGCTATTACCGTCACCGAGAAAATCATCACCATCTGTGAAAACTGATAAATTGGAAGCATTGCTGCCTTCAAAAGCTGAGTAAAAGTTCGCCTTATACATATTCATATAAATATAAGATTCGACATTATCGGCAGCCTTATCGATATTATCGTCGACTGAAGAATAAATTCCGACTCGCATAATCTGCAAAATCATGACAGTCATAATTAAGAAAATAGTCGTAAAAACTGAAAAAAATCGAAAAAAAGTTGAGAAACCTTCCGAAAACAGCTGTTTCTTTAGCCTAGATAGCATCCTTTAAGATATACCCCACACTGCGTAGTGTATGCAAGTGTTTTTCAAAGTCTGTACCTTTTAATTTCTTTCTAACCTTAGAAACATAGACCTCTACTACTGAGACTGTTGTATCACTGTCAAAACCCCAAATACGGTCAAAAATCTGTGCTTTGGGCAAGATAACATTCTGATTCTGCAAGAAATAAACAAGCAGATCAAATTCCTTACCCAATAGATCGACTTCCTTGCCGTTGACAACAACGCTATTGGTTGAGATGTCGCAAGTCAAATCACCGTAAGTAATACTGCTATCGTTTAATTTTCCTGAACGCTTGAGCAGAGCCTGAATACGCATCTTCAGCTCTTCAAGATAAAATGGTTTCGTCAGATAATCATCCGCTCCTAGTTCAAAACCATGCCCTTTGTCGTCCAAAGCCTCCTTAGCCGTCGTAATTAAGACAGGTGTCTTAATGCCCTTTTCACGTAATTCCTTAAGGACTATAAAACCATCTTTTTCCGGCAACATCAGATCTAAAAGAATCAAGTCATAGACACCTGTTTCAGCTTCAAACAGCCCTTCTGCCCCATCAAAAACCTGAGTCACCTCTGCAAAATCATCTAGAAAATCATAAACTGAATTTGATAAACTTAAATCATCTTCAATCAGCAAAATTTTAATCAAATTGGTTTGTTTCATATGCGTCCCCTTTATACGTACATACCCAAGGAGGTCTCTCTTGCCTACATAACATTTTCTAGTCTTACGACACAGAAAAAAACGAGAAGGCCTCCTTCTATTTTACATTAAACGCCTTAGTATGTAACTACTAGCAAGCGCCCTTTTAATAAATCCTAGAATTATTGAAGGGCTGCGTAGGAGGAAAAGTTACACTGCCAAGACTTACCCCTATATCTTACCATAAATCCCCGCGCTTGTCGTAGCTAACCTCACCCAGCCTTCATATTTTTAGCTTTTTTATAGAAACTTTCATATACCTGTTTAGCAATTCTT
>NZ_JBZFUL010000020.1:0-35868 GCF_058314515.1 Streptococcus sp. ELY_137 | reverse complement strand
AAAACACCTTATCAGCTATAGCTGATAAGAGAAATAGAATTCCTAGAAAATCTTTAAACTATCAAACCCCTTATCATGTTTTTCTGAGTCAGGTGAAACTGTCCAACTTAATTTGACAATTTAAGTATCAAAAAGCTGGAACTTTTGTCCCAGCTTTCTGATATAATTTTCTTATTCAACAGCTGCCTGCTTAACGCGCTTGAGATAGTCTTGGTAACTTTCTGTATGCATGAGCGTTTTAGCATTTTGTACCCGCTCTTTGGTCGGCGGTTTGACACCTTCCAAGGTGTAAGGAATCCCCAATTCTCGCCATTTGAACTCTCCCAAGGTATGGTAAGGGAGAATTTCAAACTTATCGACGTTATCCAACGTTTCTACGAATTTTCCCAGTTCAATCAAGTCCTCATCAAAGTCTGTCAGTCCCGGTACCAAGACATGACGGATCCAGACGGGTATCTTTTTATCCGATAGGTACTTAGCAAAGAGCAAAATATTTTTATTAGGCTGGCGCGTCACGACAATATGCTGCTGAGGATTGATCTCCTTGATATCCAGCAGAACCAAGTCAGTCACAGCTAAGAGCTTATCCACAATAGCGTGGTACTCAGGCGTAGGCCGATAGGCGAAGCCACAGGTATCCAAGGTACAGTGAATACCTAGTTTCTTTGCCTCGATAAAAAGAGCTGTGATAAAGTCAATCTGCAGCATAGCCTCACCGCCAGAAACGGTGATTCCTCCCTGACTGCCCCAGTAGCCCTTGTAACGCAGGGCTTCATTAAGAACATCATCAACTGTTCGCACTGTTGATTGGTTGGTCTCCATCTCCCACGTATCGGGGTTATGGCAATATTGGCAGCGCATCTTGCAGCCCTGCATAAAAACAACAAAACGCACACCGGGACCATCAACAGTCCCAAAACTTTCCGTGGAATGAATCATGCCGGTCACTTGCCGGTAATCTATTGCTTCTGCCATAATAATCTCTTTTCTACGGCTTCGCAGCCCTGCCTTACGGCTGTCATCAGCCGATATATATCTTTGCAACCGCTTTACTAACGGCAACTTTATTATAACGTTTTTGGCTATAAAAATCCAGATAAGAGCACCGCAATAATACTAGTAAAAAACACCTCAATCTCTTAGAGTGAGGTGTTAACGATTAGGACTGTCACAGTAAATCCAGCTCCTTGAGCGCTTGGTCTACCATACCGAAGACCGTTTGGAGATCATTTTCGTTTTTAACAAAGTCCAGCTTGTTGCCGTCGATACGGATTTTAGGGGAGATATCATAATTTTCATACCAATCCGGATACTCACCGTGTACCTGCTGATAATATTCGTAGAGATCGGGGTTATCAGCAATCTGTTCATAACTGCGGCCGCGCTGGCTGATCCGCTCCAGCATCTTATCAAATGAAACATCAATATACACTAAAAGGTCAGGTCGCTTCTTGGGCATGCCGTCCAACTCTTCTAGCATATTAGCCAGAAGCTCCTTATAAATATCCAATTCCGTCTTAGTGACATTACCGTTTTTATAATTTAAGGTTAAAAACAGTTCGTCCTCAAAAATAGACCGGTCTAAAATATTGTTATCCGCCTTGTAGGCCTCTTTGATAGACTGGAAGCGTTTATTTAAAAAGAAAATCTGCAGTAAAAAAGCGTATTTTTTAGGATCCTGATAATAGAGATCCAAAACAGGATTATTATCAACGGCTTCATAAAACACCTCAGTTCCCAGATGCTCTCCCAAGGCAGCGGCCAGCGAGCTCTTCCCAGCACCAATGGTGCCTGCTAATACAATCAACATCATTCTCCTCTCAATCAGAAATCAAACCGGCCAAAGCAGCTACAAGCCCAGCACAATAGGCCTGTCAGCGACTATAAAGACAGATTTGTATTCCTATCTAGCTCTCTCATTTTATAGGATTTACGACAAGATTTCAAGGGGCAGTGCTTTAAAAAATCGCAGTCCTTTTAGAACTGCGATACTTATCGTTGTCATCAAGATTGAATTTGGACATCCAAGTCGCTATATAAGCGCGCAAACCCTGCGGTCTGATTCATACCGACAAAGGGCTGGATCTCTTTTACTCATCTTCAGTTATTTCTTCTTGGATTGAGCTAACAAGCACCTTGACCTTGGTCACACGTCCTTCTTTAACCTTGTCATTAATCAGCTCTAGATGATGCTGGCCACTGTCTACGTGGAAGCTTTCCTTATCTTCCTGCGAAGGGATATTACCGACTCCAGTCAGATAATAACCAGCGATGGTATCCACATCATCACTTTCAAGCTCAGTTTCAAAATACTCATTAAAATCATTGAGGGTCATAGTCCCCAGGACGATATAGGTATCTGGTGCGATCTCACGCACCTCTACCTCTGCCTTATCCGTCTCGTCATCGATATCACCGACGATCTCTTCCAAAAGATCCTCCAGCGTCACCAGACCAGAGACACCTCCGTATTCATCCAAGAGAATGGCCATCTGATTCTGCGTCCGACGCAATTCCTTGAGCAAATCGTCGACAAAAATGGTCTCAGGCACAAATAGCGGCTCTTGCAGAATACGTCGCAGATTAATGGCATCAAAACCATTTTCAAAGCCTACTGCTAGAAGCTTCTTGGTGTGAATCAGACCGATAACCTTGTCCTTGTCATCATCATAGACGGGGATACGTGAGAAGTTCTTTTTGAGAATCTCGCGGATAATGTCTTGGGGGTCATCATTGATGTCGACCATAAAGGCATCGGTTCTATGCACCATAACCTCACGCGCCATCAGTTCATCCAGCGAGAAGACCCCTTGCAGCATTTCGATTTCTTCTTGATCGAGGGTCTCCTCACTATTGGTCAGCATGTACTCGATCTCGTCACGAGTCATCTTCTCATCTGCATCGTCAAAGGTCATAGGCGTTATCCGGCTGAGCAGGTTGGTTGAAGCTGATAGGAGCCAGACAAAGGGGCTGACCAGAACGCCCAAACCCATAATAATTGGTGCCGAAACAACTGCCAGATTATCCTTGAGGTTTAAGGCAATACGCTTAGGATAGAGCTCCCCCAAAACGATAGCAATATAGGTCAAGAAAATCAGCGAAATAATACTGCCTGCTGTCTGGGCAGCGGCTGAATTGCCAAACCAGCCAGCGATAACCTTACCCAGCGAAGCCGACAGGCTGGCCCCTTGTAAGAGGCTGATAAAGGTGATACCGACCTGTATAGTGGATAAGAAATTGTTGGGCTTATCCAGTACCTTAATAAGCCTGATATATTTTTTATCGCCTTCTTCTGCCTTTTGTTCCACCCGAGAGCGGTTTAAAGAGACCATGGCCATCTCAGAGGCCGAAAAGAAGGCATTTAAAAAGGTTAGAATAATCAGTAATAGCAATTGAAAAAGCAAATTCTGACTGCTCGGGTCTTCCATTAAAATTTATTCTCCTAAAATGATATAGTGCTTCCATTATAGCATAATTTTATCCTGCATGTTGAAAAGTCACTTATTTGGCCAAAAAATCCCAAATAATTTGTGCTATAATGAAGCTAATAGGACTTTGGAGGTTGATTATGGCTGTTATTTCCATAGAAAATGTCAATTTACGTAAACAAGGAAAAGATTTGCTTAAAGATATCAATTGGACAGTTGAAAAGGGGCAGACATGGGCGATTTTAGGGCTCAATGGCTCCGGAAAGACAACCCTCCTCAAGCTCATCATGGCCGAATACTATCAGACCAAGGGAAAAATTGAGGTGCTCGGTATTCCTTTCGGTCAGGGAGATATCTCCAATATCCGCAAGAGAATTGGGATCGTCTCAGGCTTCATCAGCGACCGCCTCTCCCTGCAGATGGTAGCCGAACAGGCCGTTTTAACCGGTAAGTACAAGTCTTCCATACTCTACAAGGAATATGGAGAGAAAGAGCTGGGGGAAGCTAGAGATATGCTGACACGTTTAGATGGTGAAAAGCTCATCGGACGCAGACTCCACACCCTGTCTCAAGGGGAGCGCCAGCTGATCATGATTGCCCGCTGTCTCATGGAAGAGCCAGATATCATCATCCTTGATGAAGCCACTGTCGGACTGGATCTCTTTGCCAGAGAGAAACTGCTCAAGCAAATCGATCGGATCACCGACCTGCCGCAAGCACCGACGGTTCTCTACGTCACCCATCACGCCGAAGAAATCACCCAAAAGATGGACCATGTCCTGCTGCTGAAACAAGGGAGAATCATTGCTCAAGGTAAGAAAGAAGACATTATTACCCTGCCAACCCTAACCGAATTCTTTGATAATCAGGTCAGCATCATCCCCATCGACGACCACCGCTTTTTTATCAGGCCGGAGTTATGATACCAAGAGCGGATGCAGAGCCGGCGGAGATAGAAGCTCTGGCGATGACGACTTGTACCTAGGAACGTTGGCTATAAATTTCGTAGAAGATTAGAAGCCTAAGCAATCTCAACGAACAAAAACAACGGCACTAAACCGTTGTTTTTAGTTATGGATAAATCATTCACACAACCCAATCATAAGCTCGTAGAAACTTATCTGAGTGCCCAAAGTTATTTTCTTTGTGGTGAGCCAATTTATAGGTAATGTCCAAACGAAGTAGGAACTCTGCCGAAAGTCCTGTCACCTGTTCTACCCGAACAGCCAGATCTGCCGTAAGAAATTTTCTACGATTCAGCAAATCAGATACATGTTTTTGAGAGACACCAATACGTTCAGCAAAATCACTCTGATTGATATGGTGGTAAGCTAAAAGTTCTGCCAAAGTATCTGCAGCAGACGTCACAGCCGGAGTTATAATTCTATTGTTTTTGTTCAGCATACAAGTAATCCTCCTAATGATAGTCTTCAATACCAAGGATAGATAAGGTGACGATCTCAGATTTCTCAACTGACAGCTCATCATTTAGGTGACGAGCCTTAATTTTTTCAACGGTCTAAATACTCAAACTGTCAAACCGTGCTTGTGCATAAGATGAGATATCATCTGCTGTGAGCATATTATACTTTTCTTTGACTTTGATAAAGAAATCCGCAATCGCTTTTTTTTCAATAATATTAGTGGAAGATTCATCTTCTTTCAAATCTCCTCGAGCTAACAGCCAAGGACTTTCTTCATGAGTGAATTTCTCCAACACCTTTCCGTTATAAACACTAAGATGTTGGATAATACTGTCTAACAGCTGTATTTCCTGAGACGTGAAATAATGGCTAAAATCATAACTCTTTTCTAAAACAATCGGTTCTCTGCCAAATTCTTGATATTTATTATAAATATCTCTGTATACAGGTCCATGCACCCAGCTTTCACAATCATTCTTGAACATGAATTTGCCAGTAAAGGCATAAGAAAAGCCTTGAACATAATAAAGCAGTTTCTGCAAAGCCAGTGGTGTTATCTCATCATTTTTAGACAACAGGTAATCCGCTGCTAAAGATTCTTTGTTTACCCCTCCTGCTTTGATCGCTTCCTCAGCAGCTCTCACGCTTTTCTCATAGGCTACTGGTTTTAAAATATCAGATGCTCCTTTCAAAAGAGATAAGAAATAATCTGGCTCAGCCGCAATCCTGCGAAGTTTATCTGAATAGTCTGCTTTAGGAATATCCCCCTTTAAATATCGAGGAATGGTATTAATGCCCCAGCCTAAAAGTTCTGATAAAGGCTTAGCTCCAATATTATATTTTTTAAGAATAGCTTTAATTTCAGCAACAGAAATAATATTGTTTTCCTTTTTAAAAGAAGCATAAAGAGCTGTTCTGTTAGCATTATCAATTTCTTCCACAAAAACAGGCTTATTGCAGTTATCGCAAATAGCTTCCTGTCCTTTAAAAGTATAGCTTTTCCCCTTTAGTTTCCGCGTGAACTCGCGTTCTTCAACATGATAAGTCACATCATCTAAACAATGTTCACAAAAAACTCTTTTTTCTGCCATGATATGTTCAACTCCTTTATTATCATCATTGAAAATAATAGCTCAGCGGCCTTTCAGCTTCATGAAAGGAAACAACAATTGTTTTTAGGCCAGAGGTTCGGCTAGTCGCAAGTACAAATTTTGCGTAAACCTGCACTTCTCTCTTATCTCCTAAAAAATCTTCTAAAGTAAATCGAGGTCCAAAGATAAAATAATCATCATGATTTTTGTAGACATTAGGTGACTGAACACAATCACAGAAATCATGGACTTTTATCTTTAAAATAAGATTTTTCCGTTTACGAATATCTAGATTGAACTCATCGGCAAATTCATCATTTTTTCGTCTATTTTTGCCAGTGCTGATGATAAATCTTCCTTCTGAAATCAAGAGTTTAATCTGCCCTAAGATATCTTCAATTTCCTGTTCTGAATATTCCTGCACCGACAATAAATTATGACTCCTTTGCTAGACTTTGTACTATAATTTTAGCATTTTTTATTCTAAACTCAACAAAAAAAGCACCATTTTATAAAAATAGTACCTTTTATTCCTTTGGATTTTACTTTTACAATAAATCTGCATTTTCTTCTGCAACCATTAATTCTTCGGGTTGACTATAGGTCTCATAGCTATCTCCCCCATTATCAACCCATAACTCACATTGACTGATTACTGTTTCAAGAGCTTCTTCTTCCTCCTCTGGTGGATACTTGTATTTTTTCAAGAGACGTTTGACCAGCATCCGCATCCGAGCACGCGCCGATTGTTTTTTCTGCCAATCAATTGTCCTACTCTTTCTTAACATATCAGTTAACTCATGAGTAAGAGCAATCAATTCGTCATTCTCGTAGACATCTTTGACAGCCTGCGGCTGTGTCAGGGCATCATAGAAGGCTAATTCCTCATCTGATAAACCTAGAGAGTCCCCCTCTTTATGAGCTGTTGCCATTTCTTTGGCCATCTTCATCAATTCAGCAATTACTTCTTCATTTGAAAGCATGCCATTTAGATAAGCCCGCATAGAACGCGATAAAATCTCTGAAAATTTCTCTGACTTTACCAAATTTGTCCTTTGGTACAGGGCAATTTGTTCAGCCAATAGTTTTTTCAAAAGTTCAACAGCCAAATTTTTCTCTTTCATCTTAGAAATTTCATCTAAGAATTTTGGATCAATATGGTCATTAATATCTTTCAAGGATAATTTTTTCGTATCGCCTGTAATTCGTGTCAACAAGGTTCTCACTGCTTCAAAATAAGCTGCTTCAAAGCGTTGTTCAGGTGTCAATAAAGAACGGCAAAGTGATAAAGCTTGACGCAGCAGCATGGCTTCTTTGATAAACAGCTCTTTTTTCTTTTCTTTATCAACAGCCGATAAGAAATTAACCCCACCGCTAATCGCTTGCGCTCTGACCAAATCACTCGATTCTGAATTCATAAACGCTGAATAATCAAAACCATAAAACAAATCACGGCAAACTTCTAGTTTTTCAATGAATTTTGGCAAGGCAGTCTTAGCAATATCGGTATCTCCAAAATTGCCTTTATCTCGGTTTGTGTAATCATTCATAGCCTGCTTCAAGGCTCCGGCAATACCGATATAATCAACAACTAGACCGCCTTCTTTATTTTGATACACACGATTAACCCGCGCAATAGCCTGCATTAAGTTATGGCCTTGCATAGGCTTATAAACATACATAGTTGCTAGGCTCGGAACATCAAATCCTGTCAGCCACATATCAACAACAATGGCAATCTTAAATGGACTGTCATTATCCTTAAATTTTTTAGCCATCTCTTCCTTGTGGCGTTTGTTGCCAACAATATCGTGCCATTCTTCTGGGTCATTATTACTGGAAGTCATGACAACACCAATTTTCTCTGTCCACTCAGGACGCTTTTCAAGTAATTGATGGTAAATTTTCATAGCAATAGGACGCGAATAGGCTACAATCATTGCCTTGCCAGTCAGTTCCTGTGCACGATTTTCTTCATAATGCTGGATAATATCATCACATAGCGCACTAATTGTTTGATCTGCTCCTAAAATACTATCTAAGCGTCCTAACTCTTTTTTACTCTTGTCAATCGCATGAGATTCCGCATTTTCTGCCATTAAATCGTATTCAGCATCAATCAGGCGCAAAATATTTTCATCAAGCTTTAGATGCATAACACGGCTCTCGTAGTAGACAGGACGCGTAGCACCATCTTCAACCGCTTGGGTCATATCGTAGACATCAATATAATTACCAAACACTTCAGTCGTTGACTTATCCTTACTAGAAATTGGTGTCCCAGTAAAGCCAATATAAGTCGCATTTGGCAGGCTGTCTCTGATAACTCTAGCTGTACCAATGACTAAGCGACCGCTTTTCGCATCAACCTTTTCCTCCAAACCATACTGACCGCGATGCGCTTCATCTGCCATAACAACAATGTTTCTTCTCTCAGAAAGAGCTTCAGCAGATTCTGAAAACTTCTGCATAGTGGTAAAGATAATCCCATTAGCCTGTCGTCCTGCCAGCAATTCTTTCAAGTGGAGACGACTCTCTGCTTGAACAGGTGTTTGCCTGAGGAAGTCTTTGCATTTTGAAAATTGACCATAGAGTTGGTCATCCAAATCATTTCTATCTGTTAGGACAACAATAGTCGGTGAATCCAGAACCTTCTGTAATAAATGGGCGTAAAAGACCATAGATAAGGATTTTCCGCTTCCTTGTGTGTGCCAAAAGACACCACCGCGGCCATCGCTTTTAGTTGCCTTCAAAGTGGAAACAGCAGCTTTATTAACGGCAAAATACTGATGGTAGGCCGCTAAAATCTTTGCATCCTCAGAAAAGCAAATGAAATTCTTTAGGATATCTAAGAACCTTGTCTTATCAAATATTCCCTCAATAAAGGTCGTAAAATTAGCATACTCCCTGTCTTCAAAACTGCCATCTGTAGTCTTCCACTCCATAAAACGATCTTCACCAGCAGTAATCGTCCCTGCCTTTGAAGTTGCGAGATCAGTCATGACACAAAAGGCATTGTAAGTAAATAAACTTGGGATTTCCTTCTGATAAGCTTTAAGCTGACGATAGGCCGCTGAAGCATCCGTTTCCTGACGAGAAGGACTTTTCAACTCAAAAACAACAACGGGTAAGCCATTCAAAAATACGATAACATCCGGGCGTTTATTGCTCTTTTCTACAACTGTCCACTGATTAATAACGGTAAAGATATTATTATCAACATTTTCAAAATCAGCCAGATAAACAAGACTAGATTGCCTTTTACCTTGATAAAAATAAGAAACTTCTATACCATTTTGCAGATAATCTGTAAAAACCTTATTTTTTTGAAGCAAGGAACCTGTCTCAAAACGCTGCAGTTTTTCAATGGCTTCTCTAATAGCAACATCAGGCAACTTGGTATTAATCTTCTCCAAAGCAGGATAGAGCTCATCCAAATAGAGGGGCTCTCTATAATCACGCTCCACATCCGGTCCATAAATAGATGAATAACCCAAACCATCACGAAAAAGCTCCATAACCGCATTTTCGTAGTTGTTTTCAGTGAAATTCATAAATTAAACTCCTTCTTATCTAATACTATAATTGCATATTCCAGTGCAAGATACTAGATTCTTAATATTACATTGCGTTGACTCATCAAAAGCATAAAATGTCCATTGTGCACGTGGAAATTGATGGTTGAGGTATTCAAAATAAGGAAAATCAATTACGCAAGAATGACCATATACAATAACTTCATGAATTTTGCGAGCATTCAAAAAGGAGTTTACAACTGAAATCTGTGGCGCCTTTTGAAAACTTTCAACCTTATTGGCTAGATCGCGATAAGCTGTTCTAATATAGTAATCTTCAATCTCGTTAATATGTTCTTCCAGCCGAACTTCTCTGTATGGACCTCTTCCCTTTTGGCGCACATCTTCTTGAATATTCACAGGTGAGTAAGTACCTTCTGGATAACCTAATATTAAATTATTTACTTCGACCTCACCATGAACGTGTAAAACTCGTTCTTTTTCAATACCATAGACCCGTTCCAAAGTGTGAGTATAATTGAAATTAATGAACAAATCATCTTCACCAAACATATCTATAAACTCTCTCTTCGGTCCGATATCCCAAAGAGCATCTTCTGCTTGATTAGCAAACTCGTCTAGCGACTCCTGTAAGTTTCCACTCATATCTGCTTGAAGGATAATCCCATCACGGTCACTTTCCCTATCAGATGAATAATTAGGGGCATAGTCTTCAAATATTTCTCCCAAAGAATTAAAATCAGGCTTTGCCAATAAATTTTCAAAATCAGACCAGATATTGGGATTTTCTGATTGATATAGTTCCCAAAAATATGGATTAGCCTCATTCTTTTCAGAAATTTCTTTAAAATCTGGATCAAATTTAGTTGGTAGATCATGAGCAAGGTCAAAACCATTACCAATTATAAGTAATTTATTATTCATTAGAATTTATACCCTTTGTATATGTTAAATCATCATTTAGAGCAGGTAGCTATCTCAATATTTGAAAATATGTTTCCAAATGCTTCTTCAGGAGAATTCACAATTGGTGAATATCTTACTCCCAAACGTGGCAAAAATTTACTTTCAAAAGATGCAATAGATGGAACAGTTCCAGTTGTAGCTGGAGGTCTACAACCTTCAACTTTTCATAATATTGCAAATACAAAATCACCTGTTCTTACCATTTCAGCTTCTGGTGCTAATGCGGGATATATTAATTTATGGCATGTCCCAGTTTGGTCATCTGATTCCTCATATATTGATTCTAGTATGACTGATGATGTTTATTTTTGGTATGTAATGCTTAAAAAGCGCCAACAAGAGATATATGACTCTCAAACGGGTTCGGCACAACCTCATATTTATCCCAAGCATATTGAAATTATGCCAACTATCGAATTAAAAGAAGAAGATATTAGGAGCTTTACAAAACAAGTGACGCCTTTGTTTGAGACTATTGGAGACAATTTAGATGAGATTAACAGACTTAAGAATCTTCGAGACACTCTTCTCCCCAAACTTCTTTCAGGTGAAGTCTCCGCTAATCAAGCAGCTAAATGATGATTTATCTTTTTATTATTTTCAATTTTGTCATCAATTGCTTTTAGTGTTAAGCCTATTTCAATCTGCTGCTCCAATGGAGGACATAAAATCTCATAATTCTTAACAACGTCTAGTTGAACTCTTTGTCTTCCAGACGTTCCTACCATTGATTTGATAGCAACTTCTCTAACATTTGGGGCAAGCATTAAATAATAAACAAAATTTTCGTCGCTGATACCTTTTTTTGCTCTTGCTACAATGAATTCCGTTGAACCAAAACCTATTTCACCTTCACCCAGTAAGCTTACCTTAGCTGTTTTACCATTTTCAAGACTAGGTGTAATACGAGCCATTAGAGTATCACCATTTCTAAATTTAGTTCCACCTTTATACTCTAATAGTTCAAATTCAGGAATATCACGAGTGAACGGTTCTATGTTTTCCATCGCTACTTTTTTAGCCATTGTTCCTTTAGGCAAATGCTCTGTTGGATTAAAATCTATAATATCTGAAAGTTTCACTTGCTTCCAATCGTTCAATTATTATTTCTCCTCATCCTATATATTTTCGGTGCGAATTTTTAACATTCGCTTGGTTGACCATGGCATAGTGCATGGTTGTATCTATCTTGACATGACCTAGCAAGTGCTGAACTTGCTCGATGGGCATGCCTTTATCTATAGCTCTGGTTGCTAATGTCCGTCTGAATTTGTGCGGATGAACTTTGTTTAAATCCGCTTTTTGTCCTAATTGTCTTAATCTTATCTCTACTCCCCCAATTAGTAGCCTATCATGAGGAGAAGACAAGGAAACAAATAAAGCAGGATTATCATCAGTTCGGCTATCTAGGTAGTTTATCAGATGGATTTTCGTTCTAGCGTCGAAATAAACAATCCGTTCACTATTCCCCTTACCAAAGACCACACATTCTCTTTCATAGAAATTAATGTCTTCTCTGTTTAACCCTACTAACTCACCTACACGCATGCCTGTCGAAGCCAACAAATCAATCATAGCTAGGTCTCGAATTTCATCACAAGCATCCCTCAGGAGTTCAAGACCTTCATCAGAAAAGGTTTCTTTAATGGTTTTATCTGTCTTTATCTTGTGAATCCGACGAACAGGACTTTTGAGAATATAGTCCTCATCCTCTAACCAACTGAAAAAACTGCTAAAAATCCGACGCATATTATCAATCGTTACCTTACTAGAATTGCGATCCTGCTGATAATCCGCGAGATAAGACCGTAAATCACTGGTAGTAAGATCTCTTATCGCCTTTTTTAAACTAACCAACATATTTTTAATAACCATTTTATAATACGTTAGAGACTTTTCACTGCAGCCCTCTATCCGTTTCGCTGAAATAAATAACTCTAGCAAATGGCTGTTAGTTTCCTGATCTGTAGCAGATTTGACTTCTGCCACTTCTACCCTTGTAAATGCAGCTGTTAAAACTTTTTTCAAATCCTCTAATTGCTTTATGGTCAAGCATTTCGCCATGTTAGATGTGATTTGTGTAATTAATTTATCTTTCATAAGCAACCTACCTTTCTCCACTATTTTATTACAGTTCATAGGCAGGTGTATAGATAAATCATCATTTAGCTGCTTGATCAACAGAAATTTCACTGGATAGAAGTTTTGGTAAGAGAGTATCTCGAAGATATGTTAAAGTTGAGTTTTCATCAGAGTTGTCCCTAATCTTTCTAAATAAAGGTTCGATAATATTGTTAAAGTAATTCAGTTCAACTAACGTAGGTCTAACAATTGGCAATGATTTTAAATTTGCTTGATTTATTTTTAACTGGACAGCACCTGTCACAATTGAAGAAACATTTGTCTGTTTTAAAAGTATATACAAACTTTCTGTGCTAAATCCTCTTTTCCCTTGTAAAACATGTGCGTGGTTGTTTACCCAAAATTTTCCCCACACATATTGGAGAACTGGTTTACCAGACGTCTCAATGACTGTACCATCTTCACCAAGTAATAGATAGATATCATCGAATAAATAACTTTCAACATAATCCATGAGAGTTGCTGCACCATAGTAAGGATAAAGTTTTTCCATTTTTCCTCTCTGTTTACTTGAAAGTGGTACACGTTTTGAATCAAACAACTCAATAATATCACCTAAACTTGCATTGGGTTCTCTGTTGCCAAATAAATTTTTCCAGATAGCCATCGCCATTTCTTCTAAATGATGATTTAACTTTTTATTATTCTCAATTTTATCATCAATAGCACTCAGTACATTTGCAATAGACTTTTGAGTATCTAGATTAGGAATATTGATAGTCATTGATTTGACCATCTTTGTTGTAATACTTCCACGAATACTATTTGAATCTGAAATAGCTCGCAACTCTTCGTATCTATTAGATAAATTGTAAAATAGAAACTTGTTATCCAATAACTTCTTATTTGCTCTGATTGCTATTATTGATTGATTAATAAAAGTATCTATATTCAAAAAGGAGACTTGTCCTCTTGTATACCCTTGACCTGCTGAAGCCATTACAACATCTCCCGATAGGGCTAGTCTTGTACTGGAGTTTTGAGCACCACTTTCTGTTATAGTCTTTTCTGTGCTATCAATGTATCTATTCTTGGTTTCTCCAGATGAGAGCCATGGTAAAGGACCGCCCCAGTAATCATTAACTTTAGTATTAGGAGTCCCACCACTAAATATGACTTCTACAAGATCGTCTATTTTGTATTCTTTCCACTCACTTGAGTTCAAACCCAATCTCCCCCAATCGTTCCTTGATGTCCTTTTCCAGTTCATGCGATTTGGTAAAGAGTTCTGATAGTTCACTGGTCAAGCGCTCCATTTTCTCCTCAAATGGCTCGCCATCCTCTTCTTGCTCTTCAATACCGACATAGCGCCCCGGTGTTAAGATATAATCCTGCTTAGCAATTTCTGATGTCTCTACAACTGCACAGAAACCTTTGACATCTTCTAGCTCTCCATTTTGAAAAGCTTCAAAGGTATCAGCTAACTTTTTAATATCCTCATCACTAAAATCACGGTGCTTACGGTCAACCATTTCACCCATATTGCGGGCATCGATAAATACTGTTTTCCCTTTTTGCTTTTTGTTTTTACTGATAAACCAGAGACAAGCTGGAATAGTCACACTGTAAAAAAGATTAGATGGCAAGGCGATAATGCCTTCAATTAAATCATCTTCAATAATTTTTTGACGAATGTCTCCTTCACCTTTTGTGGTGGAAGACAGAGAGCCATTAGCTAACACTAGACCAATCTTTCCATTACTTGGATCCATGTGATGAATCATGTGCTGAATCCAAGCATAGTTAGCATTACCATCTGGCGGAGTCCCATATTTCCAGCGAATATCGTCTTTAAGCTTATCCGCACCCCAGCCTGAAATATTGAAGGGCGGATTAGCCATAATGTAATTAGCCTTTAGGGTTGGGTGCAGGTCATTATAAAAAGTATTTTCTTGGTGTTCGCCAAAGTTGGCATCAATGCCTCGAATGGCCATGTTCATCTTAGCCATTTTCCAAGTATCTGCATTAGATTCTTGACCAAAAATAGACAAGTTGGCAATATTACCACTGTGGCTCTCTACAAATTTAGCTGACTGCGCAAACATACCTCCTGAACCACAGGCAGGATCATAGACACGCCCGCGGAAAGGTTTTAGAATTTCAACAATCGTTTTAACAATGCTGGTCGGTGTATAAAATTCACCACCGCGTTTCCCTTCATGGGCTGCAAATTGTTCAATACAATATTCATAAGCGCGGCCTAGCAGATCTTTTTCTTCTGAGCCTTCAAACATATTGATATTAGTAAAAATATCAACGACTTCACCTAAGACCCGTTTATCCAAGTCGGGGCTAGCATAAATTTGAGGAAGAACGTTGTCCAAACTTGGATTATCCTCTTCTATCTCACGCATGGCCTCATCTAAAATCGTTCCAATTTCTGACGAATGTGCATGGCTGGCAACAAATTTCCAGCGAGCTTTTTCCGGTACATAAAAAATATTGTCCTCAGCATAGGCATCTGGATCATTTTCAAAACCAGAACCCTCAGCCACTAGCTCGTTATACTTTTCTTCAAAAGCATCTGAAACGTACTTCAAGAAAATAAGCCCGATAACGACTTTTCGATAATCAGATGCAGAGATGTGTCCCCGCAAGGCATCTGCAGCATTCCATAATTCTTTTTCAAATCCAATATTAGCATTTGTCTTTTTTGCCATTATTTTCCTCTTTTTAACAATTTGATTACATCTATTATTATAGCATTATAAAAGGCTATTTATAACAAGACTTGACTATTTTTGTTTAGTTCCTGAACGCTCCCCCTGATAATCCTTTGACTTTGCAAGCTCACACCTTTGACTACAGAGCTCGTGATATTCAGAAAATCGGACAGCTGGATACTTGGGCTTTTTAAAAAATAGTGCAACTCTACACCTATATTTTTGAAGAGAGATGATTTCTCTTAACGCTGCATCATAAAAGCTGCCAGAGCCGTTGCTCTGACAGCTTTTGGGTTATCAAATCTAATAAAACGGAGAATCATTTATCTCCGACTTCAACGCCTCAATGCCACCGTTGGATGATGGCTTTCCCTGTTCCAAAGCGTCTAAGGTTGCTATAATCTCATCGAGAAATTCATCAACCTCTTCCTTATTGTAACCTCTAAATTCTGTCGAGAACTTTTTATCCAAGATTTCCTGCTTGGTGATCATTTGGGCTCCTCCTTAATAATGCCTTTGTTTATCTTCTGATAGGTTTCCTTTAAAACTCTATTAACACTAGCTAGGCAACAATTTTTCACCATTACTAAAAAGATGTCGTATAAAACTTGATTGAGCAGGCCTGTCGTTAATGGCAAGAGTAAACATACTCGCTAATAAATATCACTACGATGCCCAACCGCAAACACTTCTATAATGATTTCATCTTCAAGAATAGTGGCTAGTATTCGATAATCACCTACACGATAACGCCACTCCCCAAATCAATTGGCAGTCAGTCCCTTCCCATGTTGCCTTGGATTATGCGTTCCTTGAAGATTTTTATCTATCCAAAGCAGGATAGATGAACGTGTAAAAGCATCTAATTTTTTTAGCTGTTTCAAAGCCTCTCTTATTGCTTTTCAAAGGGAGGATTGCTTTATTTCAACTTCTCCACCATGACCAAAAAAGGCGGGGTATTGACCTGATTAAGAGGCTGGTAGAGCATGGCTGTGAAGCGGTGCTGAGCCAGCTGACGGACATAGTCTAAGACAGCGTCCTTTTCCTGATCGCCGCCATCGTGACCATAGTAAATCATGATGGATAAGCGGCCGCCAACTTCTAGGCGCTCTAAAATCTTTCCAATAGCACTCAAGGTTGTATCAGGTTTGGTGATAACTGATTTGTCCGCACTAGGCAGATATCCCAGATTGAAAATAGCTGCGCGGATAGGCTCAGATACATAAGTATCCACTTTTTCATGGCCATCTAGGATCAGCTGGGCATTGGTCAGGTTTTGGTGTGCCAAGCGTTCCCGCGTTTTCTCAAGGGCCTGTTGCTGAATATCAAAAGCGTAAACCTTTTTAGACAGATTAGCCAAAAAGGCGGTGTCATTACCATTTCCCATGGTCGCATCGACCGCGATACTGTCCTTGTCTAACACCTCTAGCAAAAAATCATGGGAGAGCTGAATAGGGCGTTTGATCATAAAAGTTTCCTTACCTGTTCGTTCTTGGTATGTTTTTCTAAAAATTATCCTTCAAGTTTCTCAATCTTGTAAATTCTTGGACATCCTTGGCCATGAGAAAAAGATTGATCTGTTTTTCTACTCCTATAGTAGATGGCAGGCTTGGAAGGCCTTGCTCGACAAGGGCTTTCGTCTTGTCATAATAGTTTTTGGCAAAAGCGTCTGTCGTTTGTGTCAGGGCAAATTGTAAATTTGTCAGGGTGTATTCATGACCTGCATAAACCTTAACATCATCCGCTAAACTTCTGAAAAAGACCATGGACTTGTACTGAGCCTCATAGTCTCCTGTAAAGACTCTGCCGCATCCCGCTGAGAAAAGCGCGTCACCAGACAGGAGGTGCTGCTTATCTACAAGATAAGAAATGTGGTCTTCCGTATGCCCTGCCGTTAAAAAGACGTCTATTTGAGACCCATAGAGTTCAATGATGTCGCCGTCTTTCAGGACAGTGTCTACCAAATGACTGACTTCTTTGGACCCATAAGTTTTGGCGTTAGGATATTGGGCTACAATCTCACCCATGCCATCGACATGGTCAGCATGAACATGAGTGATTAAAATAGCACCCGCTTTGAGATTGTGTTCTTCTAAATAATCCAAGACTGGCTTGGCTTCCCCAGGGTCAACGATAATGGCTTCGTCCCCCTTGGACCATAGCCAAATGTAATTATCGGCTAAGGCTGGTATTGCATTGAGTTTCATAAATTTCTCCTAATTTGTTCTTACTTTTGGCATAGTTTATGGTTCACATTCTGCGGTTAACCTCATGAGCACGGTTCCTTATCAGGTGCAAAAGGGGAATAGACAAACCATTTCCCTTATTTGGGATTTAACGATAGTACAATTGCAGTAAGGCACTCACGAAATAGATAACAAAGTAGAAATAATGAAGGGGTAAATTCCATTTGAGATAATTCTGTCTCATATCAGTTGAAATTGGCTTACCGCTATTGATGGCCTCTTCACTTTTTGCAAAGCCTGTCACATGATGGCAAACCAGTAATACCATTAGAGGAATAATCCCCAGTACACGAACGGTTACTAAAGGGCTGCTTACTAAAAGAGACACTAACCCTAAGAAAAACTGCAAGCCGACAAATATACGATAGAGGCTGGCAACTGCAGTATTCCGTCTAAATTGGCTGTAAAAATGTGAAAAACCTTGATCCAATTCTTGGCGCAATAAGTAATTAAAATAAGCACCCAATGTGACCGAATAGGACAGCATAAACCCAGCAATCACAGCCGTCAGTAACAGTGTTAAATCGTAGAACATACTTTATCCCCGCTAAAATTATGTGAGAGGTGAATGGGGGTTGATCATTGCAGCTCAACCTCCTTGATAAAAGCGTTCACTCTTTTTACTCTCTCTTCTCTATCCTTAATTGCCCTATCACTAATTCCATCTTGAAGCAATAGCCTTTTCCTTGAATCCAAACTATTTATAGCTTCAGCTTCTTTTCTTGTTCTTTACGTTCCTTCTTGCCCGTCAATGATTTATCATCCACTGCAGTTTTCAACAATTCAAAAGATAAGGTCAGAGAAACGTCATTAATCGTTTTATCCGTAAGACCTCGATAGTTTGGATTATTTCGCAATTCCAATAAATGTTGACTAGCACGGACAATGACACTAGAGGATTCTCCAATATACAACAACTGTTTTTCATTGTGCTTTGAAAGATACATGCCATAAATTCCAGCTTCAACCGCTTTATTTAATTCTCCTTTGAAAAATTCTATTTTTAATTTCACCTAACACTTACACCCCTGCACGCTCCCTCGTTTTTCCATCTCTTTGTCAATGGCATTGAGAACCTCCCACTTGTTGAGGCTCCACATGGGGCCAATCAGCATATCGCGCGGGGCATCACCTGTGATGCGGTGAATGATAATATTCTTAGGGATAATTTCCAGCTGATCGCAGATGATGTTGACATATTCTTCTTGGCTGAGGAGCTTCAGGCGTCCTTCATGGTAATCGCGCTGCATGCGGGTATTGGTCATGAGGTGGAGGAGATGGAGCTTGACCCCATTGATATCATTATCCCGCACCAGACGGCGGACATTTTCCACCATCATCTCGTGCGTTTCACCGGGCAGGCCGTTGATGAGATGGGAGACGATCTCGATCTTGGGAGCCAGCTCACGCACACGCTTGACAATATCGATATAGAGCTGGTAGCTGTGGGCGCGGTTGATCAACTCGGAAGTCTCCTCGTAGGTCGTCTGCAAGCCCAACTCGAGCGTGACGTGCATGCGCTCTGAGAGCTCAGCTAGGTAGAGAATGGTCTCATCTGGCAGACAGTCAGGGCGCGTTCCGATATTGATGCCGACGACACCCGGCTCATTGATGGCCTGCTCATAGCGCTCACGAATGACTTCGACCTTGTCGTGCGTGTTGGTATAATTTTGGAAATAAACGAGGTATTTATTAACATCTGGCCATTTGCGGTGCATAAAGTCGATTTCCTTGTAAAACTGCTCACGGATGGGTGCTTCTGGTGCCACAATAGCATCCCCCGAACCAGAAACCGTACAAAAAGTACAGCCCCCATGGGCAACCGTGCCATCTCGATTAGGACAGTCAAAGCCTGCGTCAATGGGCAGCTTAAAAATTTTTTCGCCAAACAGCTGACGGTAATAATCATTAACGGTGTTATAACGTTTTTTCATACTTCTTATTATAACACTTTCGCTCAATTTCCAAAAAGCTCCTAGATAAAGATGAACGGCAATTTTATACTCTTTAAGTATTGGGTAGATCGTTTTTAGACTGCACAATAAAAAGGCTGATATCAGCATCAACCTTTCGGGATTCCTTTTCTACGGACGGACTAGTCAAACCGCTCGTCTCCTCATACGGGATTCGTGAACCATGATGTAAATGAGAAGAAAGGCAGCCAAGAAACAAGCACCGTAAAGAACAGTGTCACTGGCCACCCAGCCAAATCTTGCAACGAGAATACCAATCAGGGCGGTTGCTAAGGTTTCGCCAAATATATATTGGAAAAAGCCCATAAAACCTGTCGAGGAACCAACGGCAAATTTAGGAACAACCTCATTAACCATCAGCCCTACTAATGTTAGAGGAGCATAAATCAGAGTCCCCATGATAAATAAAACAACGACAATCAGAGTCGCATTTTTACTGTAAAAATAGGTCGTCAGGCAGACTAACAGTCCAATAACACTAGCTAAGCAAACTAAGGCCCGGCGATTTTTTAGAGAATCAGAAATTGCCCCTAGAAGGATAACACCGGGCACAGAGGCCAACTCAAAAATACCAACCAACCATTTTGAAAAGCTAGGCTCAAAGCCCTTTGACTGAACCAAGTAGCTGGGAATCCATGACATAACCCCGTAGCGGACAATATAAAGAGACATTGAGGTCAGCGTTACTGCCCAGACCATAGGATTTTTTAAAATATATTGGACAAAAATTTCCCAGAGTCGAAGATCTGTTAAGTCCTCAGAAGACGCTGCCCCACTCTCTAAAACAACTGCGTCACCTGTATATTCAGCGATAGAAGGAAGCCCCACTGCGGTAGGTCTTTCCGAACCAGCCCAAAGGACAAAAGCCGCAATCAGGAGAGAAACAACTGAAGCTGTATAGAAGACAGCTGCGATTGAACCAGAAAAGAGGAAACTGGCAAACTGGACGACTGCAACACAACAAAAAGCACCCGCATTATGGGCTGAAGACCAGATGGAAAAAATAGTTCCGCGCCAGCGCCTGCCCCACCAAAGCTGGATGGTTCGCTGACAAGCCGCTGCCCCCATGCCCTGAGCGACTGACATTACAAGCATGAGCGCCATCATAATGTAAAAATTACGCGTTGTCCCCAAACCTAGATTAAGCACGGCCGAGATAATCAAGCCAGCAGCCAAATAACGAATAGTGTTACTCTTATCACTGAGAGCCCCCATAAAGAGTTTTGAAATGCCATAACCTACGCCAAAACAAGATAAAACGAGCCCAATCTGAGCAGTTGTATAACCGTAGACCTTCATAATATCATTTTGCTCAGTCGTGAAGATCAAACGAATAATATAATAGCCAATATAGCCCAAACACAGTGCTGCTAAAACACCAATCTGATGCCGACGATAGCTGCTGGCTATTTTTTTAGCAGGAACTTTTTCTGTAGCATCGGGTGACGGTTGTAAAAATGAAAACATAAGCTGCCTCCTATACGATAACTAGGGGCCGATTCGCTTTAATAAAAATGTTAGACAGGAAAATAGAGGAGCGGCGCCGTGTGCCAGCACACAAGGAGTGTTCTCTAATGCCCCGAGGAAATTCGACCCTTGTTCGTTTCATCACAAGAAAGTATCAATCCTTATTCCCTTTACCCACTTTAATCGGGGGGCAATTAGAGATTTAGGATTCCACCCTCTAGGATGTATGCGCCCTCATTATAGTGCCTGCTATTGCTTTTTGCAACCGTCTTTAAAAAATTTTAGGCAAACGAAAATATTCTATTTTTTATCATAGTCAAGCTAGGCTGGAATCGGTTATACTTAAAGTTAATCTCATCGAACTAAGCAAGACTTTAAGAAAATCGAAAATCTGCTAAGGCTGAATTTTTTATGTCAAATCCTATGAGATAGATCCTTACTACCGCCTGAAAAAAGCAAGCTTTTAAATTTTTACAGCGCTAACTAGAATAAAAAAAAACGAAGCACTTCTGTCGCTGACTGCAGCCGCTATCAGCGGTCTGCTATAGGCAGCTTAGTAACTGAGAGTAAGCCTATCAGATCTGATACTCATCAATAGAAAGACTTATTATCCAGATTCTTAAAGAGTATAATAAGCAAAAACAGTCAAATCATCATGATTAGAGCTGCCTTTTGCTTTCAGATAAAAAAGACAGGTGCAGGGATTAGAACTGCACCTATCTAAAATTTTATCATTTTTGTTTACTTTTAAAACGCCACTCGAAGCGCACTTCATCATAGAAGGGATATCCCAAACAAAGCACACCATAACCCAAAACAAAGCCAGCGATGACATCCGTAGGATAATGAACCCCCAGATAAATTCGCGATAAGCCAACCAAGAAGATGAGCAAGGCTAACAAGGCTTCTGCCAAGCGACGCTGGTTTCGGGATTGAATGCGCTGGTGGGCAATAATCAAAAGACTGCCCAAGATGAGGATAATCCCCATAGAATGACCGCTTGGGAAAGAATAACCATCAGCCACTACTAAATGTGACAGACTGGGACGCGGGCGTTGGTAGATATTCTTAAAAAGGGCAATACCTATACCCGCTAAAATCCCATTAAACAGAACCAAGCCAGCTTCTGCATACCACTTCTTCCAGATAAAAATGACTAGTGAAGCAAGAACGAGAAACCCCTGTACTGGCGTATCTCCTAAAACCGTTACCCAGCGAAAGAAAGCTGTTAGCGGGGCTGGTAGATGACCGCGGATAGCCGACTGCAGGCTGCGGTCAAACCCTTGCAGCAATCTGGGGTCAAACTTAACAATGTAACCTAAAACAACGAAAATCAGAGCTGCAAAACTAGCTCGAATAAAAAACTTTTGTCTGTTATGCATGATATTATTATAGCATAGCCTCTATAATTTTGCGATGACAGGTTTAATAGCTAGGTAAATCACAAAGAAACTGATGGAAAAAATCGCTCCCTGCAGGATATTAAAAGGGACCACCATACCAAAGAGATAGTTACCCAAGCCTAATGTCGCTCTAATATCAAAATGAGCAAATTTAGCATAAAGGGGAACAGCGTAGATGTAATTGAGCAAGACCATGGCTACCGTCAGAAGCAAGGTTCCAATAACTGAGGCACTTAAATAAGAAGAGAGAGTCTGCTGCTTTTTCCAAATTACAGATAGCGCTAATACAAAAAGGCACAAGGCAATATAATTCATAGGCAGTCCAACTAAGGTCCCGACGCCGCCATTATTTAAAATCAGCTTTAAGAGGGTACGCAGGGTTAAAACCATCAGCGCACTTTTACCATCAAATATGGCTAAAGCTAAGAGAACTGGCAGGATTGAAAAATCAAACTGCAAAAAATCAGCTCCCGGTATCAAGGGAAACTGCAGGTACATTAGGATGAATGAAACTGCAGATAAAACAGCAATGTAGACCAATCGACGGGTCCTATGACGACTTGTTGACATAAAAAATTCCTCCAATTTTTTCAAATTGAAGGAGGCGAAGTATTTCGATAGACAAAAGTTAGCCAGCCTAGATCGGCAGCCCTTTTTGTATAGCAAAAAACTTGTCTCCTCCCATCCAGACTATACTGTCGGTTGTGGAATTGCACCACATCAACCCTTAGAGGCTCGCGGACTCTTGCTTCCTAACAGAAAACAAACACCGCCGGTCGGGAATCACACCCTGCCCTGAAGACAAATTAAGTATATAAAAATTCCTGCTAGAGTGCAAGCCCTTAGTTTTACCAGTTATAATATAGAGCTTTATTCGATTTAATTTTTAAATCTGGCCATACTTTTTTATGAATATGCTACTGGCCAAATCGAGCTGTTCCGAATTTTAAAGTAGCTCCATCTCTTATCATCCTGCAATAACTATCTCAACAAAAAGGAGGCTGGGCAAAGGCACGTCCAGTATCCCTGAATAAACTCCTGGCACAGTGGTTGTCAGTGAAGTCTGGGACAAAAGTCCAGACTCAATCGGGAAATAAAGCTTGCAAAGCAAGTGTCAAAAACGATCTAGGAGAGACCGTTTCAGGTTACCACCTTAAAATTAGGGAGTAGTGAGAACCAAAATTTTCAATTTTGGGGCTGATCCCACTCTCTCTTTAGCTATTTTAGTTTATCTGTTTCATACCTATGGACTAATTCTAAGCCAGAAAAATGTTGTTGGCGAAGTGCCTCATAAACAATCATACAGACGGTGTTAGAAAGGTTGAGGCTGCGAACATGTTCATCATTCATCGGAATGCGGATAGCCTGCTCAGGGTGGCGACGCATGAATGCCTCAGGCAAGCCCTTATCCTCACGGCCAAATAGAAAATAGTGCTGCTTGTTATCATTGTAGGAAAGATCCGAATAGGTCTTCTGAGCAAACTTCGAGACCAGATGAAGACTGCCCTGACACTGCGCTGTAAATTCCTCTAAACTGTCATAAAAACGAACATCCAATTTATCCCAATAATCCAAGCCTGCTCGCTTCATCTTGCGATCATCAATAGGAAATCCCATAGGACGAATAATATGCAGGGGGCTGTTGGTAGCTGCGCAGGTCCGAGCAATATTTCCTGTATTTGCTGGGATCTGGGGCTCGAAAAGAACGATATGATTGCGTCCCTTCGTTTCCTGATAAGTTTCTTGAATAAATGGTTCTACCGCCATATTAACCTCTTTACTACAAAAAAATAACCACGCTGCTCGGAGTCAAGCTCAGCAAGCAACATGGTTGGTGGTGGCTCATTAACTTAAATCATAACAGGTTTGATTTAAACTAACGAATCCTTACAACTAGTATAACACTATTAGCAAAGTTGTCAACAGATTTAGCGGAAAAGTACGTGTCTTATTTTTGAGAAACCGCTGAAAATCCAATAATATCAATGAAAAAGCTATAAAATATTTTTTCTGAAATTTATCACAAAAAAAGCCGAAAACAAGACTTCTTTGCTTCTATCGGTAGTATAAATGCCCGCCTAGTGGTAGTTTTTGATTTCTTTGGCCTCTTTTTTAAAGGGTGAGCAGCTGCTTCTCCTTCTGTTTAAGTTCCGTTTATTGCATTACCAAATTGCCAAACGATTCTTGCACCTGATGAACTTTTGTATTTAATTTCTTCAATTCCTGATCAGCAGCAACCAACTGTCAAACAATGTAAGGATTTGCATCTTTTTTACAGATTTGACGCCAGATTTTTAAACTTTGTGTTTAGTTGGTATTATTTTGCAAAAAAAGGGTGCATTTTAGGCAAAAAAAGAGTATGATAGTATACTAGTTTAAAGCGTTTTTTGCTAAGTTTCTAACCGAACCTAGAGTTAAAAAGCACAAGAAAAAACACCTTTGTTTAAGGCTTAGCCTTTGCAGATATGATTGCCTTGAAAAACGGACTTTCTTGAGTCTATACTAGTGTCAATCACCCTTTTTCTTAGCTTTGATGCTCTTTGTATCTTGTAAAAAAGGAAAAATCATGAAAGTTATTGTTGTCGGCGGAGGTAAAGTTGGTACCGCCCTTTGTCGCTCATTAGTTGAAGAAAAACACGATGTTACTCTTATTGAGGAAAAAGAAGAGGTCCTTAATCGTGTCAGCAGACGGCTTGATATTATGGGAATTGTCGGAAACGGCGCTAATTTTAAAATTTTAGAGCAAGCCGATGTGCAACACTGTGATATCTTTGTAGCCATCACCAATCAGGATGAGGTAAACATGATTTCAGCCGTTCTGGCTAAGAAAATGGGAGCTAAAGAAACCATCGTCCGCGTGCGTAATCCTGAGTATTCCAACACCTACTTCAAGGATCATAATTTCCTCGGATTTTCTATGGTGGTCAATCCCGAACTGCTAGCCGCCCGTTATATTGCTAACAGCGTAGACTTCCCAGGTGCCCTCTCTGTCGAGCACTTTGTCAACGGACGAGTTATGCTGATGGAGTTTAAAATCACTGAGGACAGCCGCTTGTGCGACCTCTCTTTGGATCAATTTCGGCACAAGTTCGGCAATATTTTAGTCTGTGCTATCAAACGCGGTGATCAGATTATTATCCCTGATGGTGATGATACCCTATTAACTGGCGATAAAATTTTTGTAACAGGTGATCGTGTTGAGATGATCCTCTTCCATAACTTTGTCAAAAATAAAGTTATCCGCAATATGATGATTATTGGAGCCGGTCGTATTACTTACTATCTCCTCAATATCTTGCGCAATACTAAAATGAAACTCAAAGTGATTGAAATCACCGAAAACCGCAGCCAATTCTTTAGTCAGGAATTTCCTGATGTTCCTATTGTCTTAGGTGATGGTACGGCTAAAAATACTTTGGTCGAGGAAGGTGTTGAAAACTACGATGCTGTAGCAACCTTGACTGGGGTTGATGAGGAAAATATTATTTCTTCCATGTTCCTCAACACTCTAGGAATCGGGAAAAATATTACCAAAGTCAACCGAACCAGTCTGCTGGAAATCATTGACACCGATGGGTTCTCCAGTATCGTTACTCCTAAATCTATTGCCGTTGACAGCATGATGCACTTTATCCGCGGTCGCGTTAATGCGCAAGAATCGTCAACTCTTGATGCTGTTCACCATATTGCCAATGGTCATATTGAAACCTTGCAGTTTGAAATTCGGGAAAAAAATAAAATCGCTGGCAAACAGCTGGCTGATGTTCAGCTGAAGAAGGGGGTACTAGTGGCTGCTATTATCCGTAACAACAAGCCTATATTCCCAACGGGACAGGATACTTACGAAGTCGGTGATAAGATTGTTGTCGTGACCTTGTTGCCCAATATCACTCACATCTATGATTTATTAACGAAGTGAGGTAACTTAGCATGAATCGTTCTATGATCCGTTATCTCTTAGCAAAATTGCTGCTTATTGAGGCTGGCTTGCTCCTTGTCCCTTTAATAGTTGCTTCTATCTATCATGAAGATACACGCGTCTTCGTCAGTATCCTAGCAACCATGGGAATTCTCGGTTTTTTGGGCCTGACTGGCAGCTTTTTCAAGCCTAAAAACTACCGTATCTACACTAAAGAAGGACTTTTAATCGTTGCTCTCTGCTGGATTCTCTGGTCCTTCTTTGGAGCCTTGCCTTTTGTCTTTTCCGGACAGATCCCAAGTATTATTGATGCCTTCTTTGAAATCAGTTCAGGATTCACAACGACTGGGGCCACTATCCTGCCTGATGTCAGTGTCCTTTCGCATTCCCTCCTCTTTTGGCGGAGTTTTACCCACCTAATCGGTGGTATGGGAGTACTGGTTTTCGCCTTAGCTATTATAGAAAATTCAAAAAATGCCCACCTTGAAGTTATGCGGGCTGAAGTTCCAGGGCCAGTTTTTGGTAAAGTCGTTTCTAAGCTAAAAAATACAGCGCAAATTCTCTACATTATCTACCTGGCTATGTTTCTCGTATTCGCTATCATTCTCTGGATAGCCGGTATGCCACTCTATGACAGCCTTGTCACTGCAATGGGCGGAGCAGGAACAGGCGGTTTTGCGGTTTATAATGACAGTATGGCTCATTATCACAGCAGCTTAATTACCCTTATTGTTTCAATCGGGACTTTAATTTTTGGTGTTAACTTTAATCTCTACTACTTTTTGCTTATTAGAAAATTCAAGATGTTCTTCAGGGATGAAGAACTAAGAACTTACTTGGGCATTGTCGCTCTTGCTACGGGCTTAATTTTCTTCAATACCTTTAGTTTGTATGATTCATGGGCTAAGGGACTAGAATACTCCTTTTTTGAAGTGGCAAATGTTATGACCACAACAGGTTTTGGAATTACTGACCTAACCAAGTGGCCGCTGTTTTCACAGACAATTCTATTGATTTTGATGTTTATTGGAGGTTCTGCCGGTTCTACAGCAGGTGGTTTTAAGGTTATGCGTTCGCTTATCCTTGCCAAGATGTCAAAAAATCAAATTCTTAAGACGCTCTATCCTAATCGCGTCATGTCCCTTCATATCAATCGAGCACCCTTGGACAAATCAACTCAACACAGTATTTTAAAATACTTGGCTGTTTATTTAATGATTTTCCTAGGCTTGATCCTAATTCTCAGTATTGATCACAATCAATTTATTGTCGTAGTCAGTGCTGCAGCTTCTACCTTTAATAATATCGGACCAATGCTAGGAACTGCAGATACCTTCAACATTTTCAGTCCTTGGGCCAAGCTGCTCATGGCTTTTGCCATGATTGCCGGTCGCTTGGAAATCTATCCTGTCCTGTTGCTCTTCATTCCAAAGACATGGTCGAAATACTAGATCTGTATTTCCCGCTTATAATTTAATAAGGAGACATTCAAGGCTTAACTTGAAATTGAAATAGATCTATTTTTTTTAATGAATACTGAGTTATAAAAAAGATTGGCACCTATATTAGAGGTGTCAATCCTTTTTTATATATCCGTCAGAGGGGTGGCTTCATCCGGTGATGTATCTAGAACTTGGAAATCATGACCAACGCCAAAATCAGCTTGTGTCAGATTATTTTCCATTGTCATATGAGCTAATTCTTTGATATTATTTTCCTTGCTGAGATGGCCGAGATAGATTTTTTTGGTGCGACTACCAATTGTACGAATCATGGTTTCCGATCCATCCTCATTGGAAAGGTGTCCCTTATCAGATAAAATTCGCTGTTTTAAACTCCATGGGTAGGCCCCTGAGCGCAGGATTTCGATATCATGATTGGACTCGATCAGGTAGCCATCAGCATTCTCAATTAAAGCAGCCATGCGATCGCTGACGTAGCCCGTATCAGTTAGCATGACAAAGCTTTTGTCATCCTTCATAAAACGATAAAATTGCGGATCAATAGCATCGTGGCTGACACCAAAGCTCTCGATATCAATATCCCCAAAGGTTTTAACCTTGCCTCGCTCAAAAATATGTTTCTGCTCAGGATCAATCTTGCCTAGCATCTGGTGGGTTTCCATCGCCTGCCAGGTTTTTTCGTTGGCATAGATAGGCAGGCCGTATTTACGGGCCAGAACTCCAACTCCGTGGATATGATCCTTATGTTCATGGGTGACTAAAATAGCATCTAGTTCTTCTGGTTTACGGTCAATCTCTGATAAGAGGCTAGCAATCTTTTTACCCGATAAACCCGCATCTATCAGCAATTTTTTCTTAGGCGTTTCCAAGTAAAAGGAGTTCCCACTGGAACCCGATGCTAAAATGCTATATTTAAAACCCTTGTTCGTCATCGACTATATCATCTTCCTCCCATTCATCATCTTCTAAAGCGGCTTCTTTATCATAAGGGAGCACGATAGTAAAGGTAGAACCTTCGCCATATTCACTCTTAGCCCAGATAAAGCCATGGTGCTGTTTAATAATTTCTTTAGCAATGGCCAAACCGAGTCCAGTCCCCCCCTGTGCTCGACTGCGCGCCTTATCTACACGATAAAAGCGGTCAAAAATCAGCGGCAGATCCTTTTTAGGAATACCCAAACCTTGGTCTGAAATTGAAATAATTAACTGGGTTTCGGTCGTCATCATAGAAACCGTTATTTGACCGCCATCAGGTGAATACTTAATAGCATTGTTGAGGATATTATCCAAGACTTGTGTCATCTTATCGGTATCAATTTCTACCCAAATAGGATTGAGGGGGTAGTTACGAACAATTTCATAGTCCTTGTCTGAATCCTGCTGACTTTTAATCTGATCAAAACGATTGAGAATAACAGTGATAAAGGCTGTAAAATTGGTCATTTCAACTTCCAAATGGCTGGTATCATTATCAATTCTTGACAGCTGCAAGAGGTCAGAAATCATCCGCATCATGCGGTTTGTCTCATCCAGAGATACCTGAATAAAACTCGGTGCTACATCTTCCTGCAGAGCACCCTCATTAAGAGCCTCTAGATAAGATTTTACAGAGGTTAACGGTGTACGCAGCTCGTGGCTGACAGTCGAAACAAAGAGACGGCGCTCCCGTTCTTCTTTTTCCTGCTCTGTTGTATCGTGCAATACAGCGACTAAACCCGAAATAAAACCACTTTCTCTCCTGTTGAGGGCAAAGTTAATCCGCAGAGTAATAAATTCATCATACTCATTGCGGCGGTAGACCGTTACCTCTGGAGTCTGAGTAATCAGATCACGATAATCGTAATCTTCTGAGTCAATCAAGTCCATGATATTCATTTCAAGCGCTTCTTCCCGACTGAGATTGAGCTGTTTTTGTGCCGTTTCATTAATCATAGTGATTTTACCGACACGGTTAGTTGCTAAAACCCCATCACTCATATAAGAGAGGACAGAAGCGAGGCGATTGCGTTCCTGAGATAAATTTTCATGGGTCAGATGCAAAACATCTGATAGATCATTGAGGTTATTTCCAAGTTCAATCAACTCAGAATCCCCCTTTAATTGGAGATCCTCTGTGTAATCACCGGCGATTAGACTCGTTACTTTCTGGCTGATAGCTCTAATGGTCTTGGCATTGCGGTAGTCACGAACAGCCAAGAAAATAAAATAAACAGCAACCAGAGCCAGCAAAATAAGGAGGGCTAACTCAAAACTATTTAGATTTTCAACAACAGGATTATTAGTCATAGGATTTCATATAATAACCAACTCCACGGCGGGTTAAAATATACTCTGGCCGACTCGGCGTGTCTTCAATTTTTTCGCGAAGACGGCGAACTGTTACATCAACTGTCCGGACATCACCAAAGTAATCATAACCCCAAACAGTCTCAAGTAAATGCTCCCGAGTCATAACTTGTCCCATATGGGTAGCTAGATGATGGAGCAGCTCAAACTCACGATGTGTCAGCTCAATTTCATCCCCGCGTTTTTTAGCAACAAAGGCATCTGGGATAATCTGCAGATCTCCGATAAAGAGCTCATTATCAGAAATGTTATTTTCTTCAGCCACGGCTGTTTCAATCGTTTCTGTCCGGCGCAGATGCGCTTTAATACGAGCTAAGAGCTCACGATTAGAAAATGGTTTTGTGACATAATCATCTGCACCGATTTCCAAGCCGATAACCTTATCGAACTCACTGTCTTTGGCAGAGAGCATAATAATCGGTACATGGCTGTTTTTGCGAATTTCCTTAGCTACTTCTAGGCCTTCTAGCTCTGGCAACATCCAGTCTAGGATAATCAAGTCAGGCTTTTCTTCCTCAAACTGAGCCAAGGCTTCACGACCGTCGAAAGCGGTGATAACATCATAGCCTTCCTTTATTAGATTAAATTTAATAATATCTGAAATCGGCTTTTCATCGTCGACTACAAGGATCTTTTTCATCATTCTTACCTCATATTTCTATCTATCATAGATATTTTATCCCCTATTATACCAAATATCATCAGATATTAGAAATACTAAGGGTTTACAAGTCTATTTCAACTTTGTATAAATTTTCTGAAAATATTGACAGAAGCATCTTCTTGTGGTAAAATTTAGTTCACGTTAGGTTTTCTGACATCAGAAAATCAATCCATCTAACGTCTTCATCAAGGGAGGTAACCATGGCACTTATTGAATATAAAAATGTGGAAAAATATTACGGTGACTATCACGCCCTTCGTCATATCAATTTAGAAATTGAAAAAGGTCAAGTGGTCGTGTTGCTTGGCCCTTCTGGTTCTGGAAAGTCAACCCTTATCCGAACCATGAACGCTCTAGAAAGTATTGAATCCGGCAGCCTTAAAGTTAATGGACATGAAGTGTCTAATGCTTCTAATAAGGAACTGGTTCAGCTGCGCAAGGAAGTTGGGATGGTCTTTCAACACTTTAACCTCTATCCCCATAAGACTGTCTTAGAGAATGTGGTTCTAGCGCCTATTCGCGTTCTTGGAATGGCTCCGAAGGAAGCCGAACGCATTGCTGAACAGTATTTAACCTACGTTAATATGTGGGACCGCAAGGATTCTTATCCTGGTATGCTTTCTGGGGGACAAAAACAGCGGGTTGCTATTGCTCGCGGCCTGGCTATGAAACCCGAACTGCTGCTCTTTGATGAGCCAACGTCAGCTCTTGACCCTGAAACAATCGGAGATGTATTGGCTGTTATGCAGAATCTAGCAAAAGAGGGGATGAATATGGTCGTTGTTACTCACGAAATGGGCTTTGCGCGCAGCGTAGCAGACCGTATCATTTTTATGGCTGATGGTGAGATTTTAGAAGATACGACTGATGTTAATGGCTTCTTTAACCATCCAAAAGAACCGCGTGCTCAGCAATTCCTGTCTAAGATTATCAACCACACCAGCGATAAAGTTTCAGCAGAATAGAGGTGACTTCTTATGAAAAAAACATCCCTAATCACTGCAATTTTTATACTGACCCTTGGGATTGTTGGCTTTGCTAAAATCAACCATACTCAGGCTGACGCCAATAGTAACCTTCCAGAACAGGTCCAAAAAATCAAAAAGGCTGGCGTCCTTAAAGTTGGCGTTAAACAAGACGTTCCCAATTTTGGCTACTACGATTCTAAATCCGGCAAGTACACTGGTATGGAAGTTGATTTAGCTAAAAAAATCGCAGATAGTATCGGTGTAAAAGTAGAGTATGTGGCTGTTACAGCTCAAACGCGTGAGGCTCTGCTGGACAATGGTCAAACCGATTTAACCATTGCCACTTATACTATTAATGATGAACGCAAGGCCAACTACAGTATTTCTAACCCCTACTATTATGACCAAATCGGCTTCTTAGTCAATAAATCTTCTGGTGTCGATAAGCCCAAAGATCTTGATGGCAAAACGATCGGAGTGGCCCAGGGTTCCACAACCAAAGCTTCTCTGGAGGCTTTTGCAGCTGATAATGATATCAGTTTTAACTACATGCAGTTTGGAAGTTATCCTGAATTGGCTACTGCTTTGCGGGCCTATCGTATCGATGCTTTTTCTGTCGATGAATCTATTCTATCGGGCTATGTCAGCAAAAATAACAAGATCCTCGATCAGGGCTTTGATACGATGGAGTATGGCATTGCTGCTAAAAGGTCCAACACACAAGTTACCCAATACATCAATGGTCTCCTAGCTAAGTGGCAAAATGACGGCAGTCTGCAGAAACTGTATAAGAAATACAATCTTAAGCCTGCCCAGCCTAAGGATCAATAGAAAGGAGGAGCCCCTCATGTTTATATTAGCAGCAAGTTCTAGTCCTTATGCCTTATCGCGCTGGGGCGATTATTTTGGAAACTTCGGTGAATTCGCCAAGGGCTTCTTCTATACCTTGGGAATGGCCGCTGGAGCACTCCTTGTCGCACTAGCTCTTGGTTTAATCTTTGGAGCCATGTCCTCCTCACATAATAAGTTGGCCAAGGCTATCGCCCGAGCCTATGTAGAACTATTCCAGAACACTCCCCTCCTAGTTCATTTTGTCTTTGTTTTCTATGGTATTTCAATCTTGACAAATGGCGCCATCAAAGTTCCTGCTTTTTGGACGTCTGTCCTCTGCGTCGGTATTTATACCGGAGCATATATGTCAGAAGTTATTCGCTCGGGTATCGAATCTATCCCGCGCGGTCAGACAGAGGCCGCATTGTCACAAGGTTTCACCTACCGTGAAACGATGAGTTTAATTATCCTGCCTCAGGCTGTTCGGATTATCATACCGCCAATGATCAATCAAGTCGTTAACCTGATTAAAAATACAGCAACTGTCGCCATTATCTCAGGAGCTGATATCATGTTCACAGCCAAGGCCTGGGCTTACGAGACAACGAATTATATCCCTGCTTTTGCGGGAGCCGCGCTGCTCTACTTCATCATCTGTTTCCCAGTAGCAACATGGGGACGCCGACGAGAAGAAGCCAATAAAAAGGCTTATGATTTATAGGGAGGAGGAAAGCATATGTCAGATTTATTAGCACCTTACAATCTTAAATTCCTCGCCCAAGGGCTTTGGACCACGCTATATCTATCCTTGATTATCATTGTACTGTCAACGGTTTTTGGTATGATTTTGGCTGTTATGCGTAATAGTAAGAATTCTTTCTTGCGCATCCTTGCTAGTGTTTATATTGAATTTGTCCGCAATGTTCCTAACCTACTCTGGATTTTCATCGTTTTTTTGGTCTTCCAGTTGCAGGCAAGACCAGCAGGAATTACAGCCTTCACAATTTTTACTTCAGCGGCCTTAGCCGAGATTATTCGCGGCGGTCTCAATGCCATCGACAAGGGACAGACCGAAGCAGGGCTATCACAAGGTTTTACTCAGTTTCAAATTTTGCGTATTATCGTTTTACCGCAAGCTATTCGCAAGATGCTACCGTCCATCATTTCACAGTTTGTAACCGTGGTTAAGGATACCAGCTTCCTCTATTCTGTTATTGCTTTGCAGGATCTCTTTGGTAAGAGTCAGATTTTGATGGGAAAGTACTTCGAGACTGGCCAAATCTTTACCCTTTATGCTATCATCACAGCAATTTATTTCTTCGTAAACTTTAGTATTTCTAGCTATTCTCGCCATCTGGCTAAAAAATGGGAACAAGCAGCTGAATAATCTAAATGTAAAGCAAACTCTTCCCGAATGGGAGGAGTTTTTATTGTGATAAAGAATATTATAATTATCTGTTAATACAAATTTAATAATTAGCTGAAAGTTAAACTAAGAAAAGTTAACTTTGGAACCAGATACAAGCGAATGACTATCTCTTTTGCCTTTATTAAATACATGGTAGACCGAAAACACGTAAAAAATATGAGACAGACATACAGGGTAGCCAACCTATCATAGATATCTGTCTCATTCTTATTTATTTTCTAATCAATCTGTTCAAAACGCATCTTCTGTTTAACTTGTCCCTGACCAGCGTTAGAAATTTGGTAGGTGAAACTACGTGAGCTAAAATGTTTCCCAAAAGCTAATATGCTATTATACTGCCATTGGGAGAGCTGTTTGCCTTCTACTTTCCCCAGTGTCAGTTTATTATTGCTAACTTTATTTGCAGGATAAAGATTAACATAAACAATCATGCCAATCACAATTGCTACAAAAAGTAAGGAAAAAACTATCTTAAATAATTTCTTCATTTAAGATTTCTCCTTGTCGGATTTATGGTCATCATCACTAGCATAATCCGTTAAGTTATTATCGCCATTTTAAACACTCATGATGAAACCTTTACCCTAATATTAAGCCAATGTTAGTTTAAAAGCTAAGAATCTCTAAGCCACATTTCTTATATTGGGTTTCTTGATAACAAGGTCACCCCAATTTTTTTCACTGAAACGACTAGGATGGATTTCCAACCATGCGTGAATGACTGTTTTATTTACCATAGCCTGTGTCTCTTTTTGTAAATCACTTTCAGTCATATTTTTAGAGGCGAGTACTTCTTTTAAGCGCCCTTTATTACCATTCTCTACTCGAATCATTTCGGATAATTGCTCCTTATCTGCATCATACAGAAAAGTAACCGTTAAGGTCAGATCTGAAACAAATTTATAATCATATTTTATATTTAAAGCTTGAGAAGGGTGTTTTGAATCAACCCACATGCCTAGCCTCTCCACATTATTTGGAAGCACTTCATTAAATTCATCATTCACAGATCCATAGCCATATTTCCCTTCAGGATAAAGGGGTTCTCTGTAAGTTCGGTAGTCAACACCGCCACCTAATTCCGAAGCAAAAGTACTACTGGGACCACCTTTCAAATGACTGTAAATATCTCCATAAATATTTGAATTGTTTATGTTCCTAGCTGTATAGTAAATCAAACCCCAGGCACTGACTAAAATGGCTATAAAAATAATATGACGTTTACATCCTCTTACCAATTTAATCAAATTTATTATCCTTTTCCTTCAAACTTAGCAAAAACTTATAGGTGTCAGGGCTACTATTCTTTAAGTAGGCTAGTGCAGTATCTCTTGACATAGGAGGCCGTTGCGTAGGTTCCTTATAATCAGGAACCATACTGATAAAAACTCTATCTGCGACCACATTATAACCGCCTTGATTTTTCAAAAACTCTTCTTCACGTATATCTGCCGCTTTAGAATAGTAGTCACTACTAGCCTCAAATAATGACGCTCCATCTTTCATTCGTTGAGCTAAGTTCACCGCATCAAGGTCAGCTAAATAGTCATCATTACTCATAGACGGATCTGCTTCAGCATCTCTTGTGACATCGCCTCGCCAGCCTGCTAAATCTTGAACATTTTGACTCGGATTGTGCAATATGGTTGCCATAGTGATTGATTGATGGGCAAAGTCTGCATTAGTATACTTACCATTATCTGAATATTGATTGTATAGTTTTGACCAAATATCTCTAAACTCATCAGCTGTCTGATAGTTAGTACCATATACTTTATTATAATTGAAAAGGCAACAGTTTTCTGTACAAAATTTATAAAGTGTTTTTGTTAAGCGATGATTCGCTTCATCATGGGTGTTTGGTAGTTGAGACTACCGTGAATACGGTGATGATTCCACCAGTGGACAT